>JAKAWF010000002.1:0-10171 GCA_021817025.1 bacterium | reverse complement strand
ACTGCCGGCACCGGGACGACACCCTGGTGGTCAGTGTCAACGACGGCCGCCCGCTCCCCCGCGCAGGTGAGGTGGTGGGACTGACCTTGCGCCTCGACCGGGTGCATCTCTTCGACCCCGAGACCGGCGCCCGGATCCACCGTATCCAACCCGCCATTGCCAATCCTCTGCCCGCCGCCACGCTGCCCGCCTTTCTGGTGGCCGGCGAGCTGCAATAGCAGGGAGCGAAACCGAATGGTGTTGGAGAAGACCTGGCGTCGCCGCCCCGGGACCCCTGGCAGTTATGACCCCGGCCGGAGCAAGCAGCCGGCCCCGTCAGCGGGGGTGGGGGCGGGTCAAGGGGCGGTGCTCTCCCTGGAGGGGGGCCAGTCATGGGTGGCCCGGGCAGCGCGCCCTCTGATGGGCTACCTGTTGGTGGTGCCGTCCCTGGCGATCTTCGTGACCTTCTTCTACGTGCCGGCGGTGATGCTGTTCGTGCTGGCCTTCTACCACTGGAACGTCTTTGGGGCGACCACGTTCCGGGGTCTCGGCAACTTCTCCACCCTCTTCAACCAGCCCCTCTACTGGCAGTCGCTGCTGACCACGGGCTATTTCGTCCTGGTCATGGTCCCCCTCACCCTGCTGGTGGCCCTGGCGCTGGCACTGCTGCTCCGTGAGGGGGTGAGGCAGGCCCGTGGTGGCTTTGCGCGCTCGCTGATCTTCCTGCCCCACGTGACGCCGCTCATCGCCACCTCGATCATCTGGGTGTGGATCTTCAATCCCCAGTTCGGACTGGCAAACTTCGCGCTCACCCATGTCGGCTTGCCCCGGCTAGGTTGGTTGGAGGATCCCCACTGGGCGATGCCGGCGATCATGCTGTACACGCTCTGGCATTCGGTGGGCCTCTACACGGTGCTCTTCCTGGCGGGTTTGTCGGTGATCCCAGAGCAGGTGGTGGAAGCGGCGCGGGTCGATGGCGCCAGGGCTTTCACGATGTTCAGGCGCGTGATCTGGCCGCTGCTCAGCCCGACCACGTTCCTGGTGCTGATCCTGACCACCGTCAACACCATGCAGGCCTTTGGGCAGATCTTCGCCCTCACGGGCGGGGCGTCGGGCCGGGGCGGCGGGCCAGCCTACTCGACCTCGACGGATGCGGTGCTGATCTACCAGACCGCGTTCACCTACTACCACCTCTCGCTGGCGGCCACGATGAGTCTGATTCTCTTTGTGATCCTGCTGGTGATCACACTCGTCCAGAAGCGGCTCTCCAGCCGCTGGGTCTTCTACCGCTAGGGATGTTGCGCATGAGGAGCTCACCGTTGGCGGCAGCACACAGCCGCGAAGGAGCCGGTGGAAACGGGGGCCGAACGGGTTTGACCGGCCGCCTGCATCGGCATGGTCGCGGACTGGCGGGGCTCGTGATCGGGCTCGTGTTCATCCTGCCCCTGTACTGGGTGCTGGTCATCGCCACCGGCCGGCATGGGGACGCCTATGCGCTCCCGCCCGTGCTCATCCCGGCGCTGCAGTTCGCGTCGATCGGATACATCCTCACTCATACCAACATCGTGCACTACTTTCTCAACAGTGTGCTCATCACCTCGGTGACCATAGTGCTGGTGCTGACCACCGGTGTGCTCGCCGGATGGGGGCTGGCGGCGTACCACTACCGGGGTCGGGAAGCCCTCTTCCTGGTGGCGATAGGGGTCATGATGCTGCCGCAGCAGGCCCTGATCGTGACTCAATTCAACGTCATGTTCCATCTCGGCCTGCTGGACAGCTACGCCGGCTTGATCCTGCCCTTCGGCGCCTCGAGCGCCGCCATCTTCCTCTTTCGCCAGGCCTTTCTCCAGCTTCCGGAGAGCTTCTGGGACGTGGCCCGCCTGGAGGGGGCGAACGTGTTCCAGTACCTCTGGCGGGTGGCGGTGCCGACGGCACGCCCCGCTGTCGCCACGGTGACTCTGCTGACGTTCATCGTCTCGTGGAGCCAGTTCCAGTGGCCCTTGATCATGACGTCCTCGAAGGCGGTCGAACCGCTGGAGCTGGCGCTGTCCCATTACATGGCCAGCTTCTCCAACAACTGGCGCGACCTGACCTCGGCCGCGGTGATCGCACTGGTGCCGGTGGTGGTCATCTTCGTGTTCACACAGCGCTACATGGTGCGGGCGGTGGTGGGGGAGGACCGGGGAGTGACCGAATGAGCTAATTGGGCAGCGTGGGGCAAGCGATTGAGGGAGAGCGCGCATGGGCGCGCGGTTGATTGAGAAAGGTGCGAAGGAGAGGAGAAATGAGGGCAGTGAAGCGGCATGGCCGCTGGCGATGGAGCCGCGGGACGCCGGCCGGGCGGGGCTGGGGCCGGTCGGGGCGGGGAGTTGGGTCGGCCGCTGTGGTGGCGGCGCTGGGGGTGGTCTTGGCGGCCTGCGGCAGTACCACGGGCGCCAGACCTACGGGGTCCGGGGTGGTCAGCGTCACCCTGTGGGAGTCGCACCTCGCGGGTCCGGTGGGGGACGCGGTGTCGGCGCTGGTTTCGAAGTTCAACGCGAGCCAGCATGGCGTTCATCTGGGCTTGGACATCACCAGCGCCAGCACCAAGGCGCTGGGGGCGTTCGAGGCCGGGCATCCGCCCCTGCTGGCGGAGATCAGCCACTACGACAACGCGTTTGTGAGCGCCCACGCGCTGGTGAGCCTGAACTCCTTCATGTACGGCTCGAACGGGCTGAGCGCCCAGCAGTGGGCTCAATTCGATCCCGTGTTCCTCAGCAACGGCGACGTCGGGGGCCAGCACTACCGGCTGATGGCCGGCATGAAGGTGTCACAGCTCAACTACAACATTCCGATGCTCACGGCGGCCGGGATCACCAGCCCGCCGGCAACCTGGGGCGCGCTCTACACCGACCTGAAGCTTCTGAAGGCGAAGGACCCGGGGGTGATCCCGCTGGCCTGGAAGAACTCCTCGGCCCATGAGATCCCCCCCTTCCTGTCGAACGGAGGCAGTATCTTCAAGCCGGGTACCAACAACACCCAGACTGACTGGAACAGCCCTGCGGGAGTGGCCACCTTTGACTTCTTCCGCACCCTCTACAGCCAGGGGCTGATGATCTTCGCGCACGGGAACACGATCCGGGCGGACCTGGCCGCGGGGAGGCTGGCCATTGGTGACGGCACCTCGGCCGGGTACCAGAAGGCCCTGGATGCGGTGTCAGGGAAGTTCCCCATGGGCGTCTGGCCGTACCCCGCCGGCAGCAGCGGGCACACCGCCAACCTCGCCCAGGGTCTCGGCTTCGTGATCATGGCCGACCACACCAAGGCCCAGGAGGCGGCGGCGTGGGAGGTGATCAAGTTCCTGCTGAGCCCCCAGTCGATGGCCTACTGGTCCATGCACACTGGGTACGCGGCCGTCTCCGCGCCGGCCCGAGCCCTGATTCCGGCGAGCTTTCTCGCCAGTCACCCGGGGATCGCGGTATCAAACGAGATAGCCGCCTCACCCTACACCATCCCGCGGCCGATTCCGGCCGCCTACGCGGAGGTCCAGTCGGCCCTCGACACGGCATTCTTCAACGCGGTCACGGGTAAGCAGTCGGTTGCCAGCGCGCTGGCCGCGCTGGACGCGACGGATCAGAAGTACCTGACCGGCAAGAGCGGACTGTAGGGCATCACTATCATCGGGCCAGCGGGGTCGGCGCGTGAGCGGAGAGGGGCGCCTCGGCGAGGCGCCACCGCGGAAGCGCGTCGGCCTCGCGGGCCGCAATGGGGTCGTCTTGTTGGCCCCGGCGTCCTGGCAGCCCCGGCAGCTGCGCGGGTCCGGCGCGGCGGGCACGCGGGTAGGGCACGGTTGGGTTCAGCGACTTGCAGCGGAGCGGACGCGGAGTGTGATCCGCTTCGGGCCGGGGCCCACCCTCAGGAGCCAGCCCGGCGCCGGATGGCGGCCCATCGGTCGGCGCGGGATCGGGAGGGACCGGCCGTCTCGGCATCGCTGGCACGGGCCCTTCATCAGTACTTAATTTGTCGGTGGGACCCTACACCGAGATGGACCGGATGGGTAGGGAGGCTGCGCTGCCAGGCAGTCGCGGTCGTGAGCATTTCCACTGGGGGGGGCATCGACCGTGGGCTCACGGCCAGCGGCGCGCGCGGCGCCCTCCGCTGGTCGATCCTCCCGGTCACCTCGGGACCGAGGGGATTGTTGGTGAGGCACGGAGAATCCCGGGCTGGGGACGAGGCAGGCTGCGGGTGCTGACTGGATCCGGACCCGGGGAGTCAGGCGGCTCAGGCAGGTTGGACCGGATGCCAGCGGGCCCGTCCGCCCGCTTGCACGCTGGGTGCCTGGGTGGCGGGTGGGACCGCAGCTGAGGTTGTCCGGGGAACGACCGCAGCCTCCTGGTGGCTCACCAGGTCCGGGTGGCCTCCCTGTCGGGGGCGGCTGGCGGTCAGGGTCTGGCTGGCCAGCGGTCGAGATTCAGGCGACCGGCCCGCCGCGGGTGTTGGTGGTCGAGGACGATAACGAGATGGCCCAGCTGGTCGAGCAGGCCCTGGTGGACGAGGGCTATCTGGTGGACGTGGCCGGAGATGGCGTCTCCGCGCTGGACGCGGCGCGGGCTTCGACGTACGGGGCCGTGGTCCTCGACGTGCTGCTGCCCGGCCTCGACGGACGGGCGGTCTGCCTCAGGCTTCGCGAGGAGGGACGGCACGTTCCGGTGCTGATGCTCACCGCCTTGGGGGAGGTGGTCGACCGCGTGCATGGCCTGGATGTGGGGGCGGATGACTACCTCACCAAGCCGTTCAGTTTGGAGGAGCTTCTGGCCCGGCTCAGAGCCCTGATCCGGCGCGGGGAGCGGGGACGGCCCGAGGTGCTGAGGGCTGGCCCGCTCCGCCTGGACCGTTTCAGCGGGCGGGCCTGGCGCGACGATGTGGAGGTCGAGCTGACGGCCCGCGAGGCGGCCCTGCTGGAACTGTTCCTCCGCTGGCCGGGGATCGTGCTCACGCGAGGCTCGCTTCTGGCCCACGTCTGGGGCGACGAGCCGGGCAGGAGCTCGAACCTCGTCTCCCAGTACGTGGGTCACCTGCGCCGCAAGCTGAGCCTGCCCTGCGCCGGCTCCGATCTGGAGACGATCCACCGGCTCGGTTACCGGCTCACGGTGCACGACCGGACCTGAGTGCCGATCCGCCTTCGACTCACGCTGCTCATGGTCCTGGGAGCGGCGCTGCTGGTGGCCAGCAGCAGCGCCGCGCTGGCCCTCAGCCTGGAGGGTGGTGCCCGGGCCACGCTGCAGCAGGTGCTTCTGCAACGCTCGCACCGGGTGGTCGCGGCGCTCAGCGCGGGCGAGCTTCAGGTGGCGGTGCCGCCGGCGCCGGCGGTGGCTCAGATTGACCAGAGCGTGGTCCAGATCGTGGATGGAAGCGGTGCCGTCAAGTACACGACGGATCTTGCCGGGAAGGCGTCGCTGGTGCGGGGAGCCTTGCTCCGGCAGGCGGAACGTGGTCCGGTCTGGCTGGAACTTCGCCGGCCGGGCTGGACGAGCCCGCGCCTGATCCTAGCCGCTTCCACCGGGGCGGGTTCCACGGTGGTCGTGGTGGGCACCTCCCTTGACCAAATCGACGACATGATGCGCCGCGTGGTCCTGGCTTTGCTGATCGGTGGACCCCTGGTGCTGGCCTTGACCGCGATCGCGGCCTGGCTGGTGACCGGCGGAGCGCTGGCCCCGGTCGAGCGGCTGCGGGCGGAGGCGGCTGAGATCTCGGCCGCGGACCTGGGGCGTCGCCTCAAAGTGCCAGCCACCCGTGACGAGCTGACCGCGCTGGCCAGGACGCTGAACCAGCTCCTGGAAGAGCTCGACAGCGCGCTGAGGCGCCAGCGCCACTTTGTGGCGGCAGCTGGTCATGAGCTGCGCACCCCGCTGGCGCGAATGCGGGCCGAGCTGGAGCTTGCCCTCCGCCCCGGCCGCGCCGCCGCCGAGATTCGTGCTCGCCTCCACCGCACGGTGGCGGGGGTGGACAGCATGACCCGGGTGATCAGCGAACTGCTGGTGCTCGCGAGGGACGACGAGGGCCATCTGCTGGTGAGGCCATCGGTCCAGGATGTGGGTCCCATCGTGGCCGCTGGTCTGTCGACATTCCGGGGACGGGCCCAGCAGGCTCGGGTGGTGCTGGTACTCAACGCGGAGCCCGGAGTCATGGCGGACGTCGATGAACTGTGGTGGCGCCACGCGCTCGACAATCTCCTCGACAATGCCTTGCGCTACGCCCCGGCGGGTTCGGCGGTGGAGGTGGCGGTCCATGCCGTGGGCGCGGAGGCCGTCGTGGAGGTGAAGGACCAGGGCCCGGGCTTTCCCGCCGACCTTCTCTCCCAGCCATTCATGCGCTTTGAGGACCGGCCGAGTCGTGCCGGCGCGGGCGGTGATGCGCAACGGGGCACCGGACTCGGGCTGTGGATCGTTGGGATGATCATGATCGCCCATCACGGGAGGGCGGAGGTCGCCAATCGTGTCGATGGCGGAACCGCAATCAGTCTGCGCCTGCCCAGAGTTCCGCCGAGCCGGGGCGACGCTGCCGCCGGCTGGGGTGGGGACCAAGGCGCGAGCGCGGCCACCAGGTGAGCCGCGCTCCCACACTCACCGCCTCCATTCTGCCGTCCTGACTGGAGGGCTCACGATGAAGACGCCGGGGTGGGCGCGGTCGCCACCCCCGCGGCATCAGTCAACTTGGCGACGAGCTGGGGTACCACCTCCTGCCAGTCGCCCACGATCCCAATGTCAGCGGCTTCGAACACCGGCGCGTCGAGATCACAGTTGATGGCGAGCACACAGCCGGCCCCGCGCACTCCGATCATGTGGTTGAACTTCCCAGAGAGGCCGAGTGCCACGTAGAGGCGGGGGCGGATGCTGAGGCCGGTCAGACCCAGCTGTCGAGACCGTGGCAGCCATCCCCGATCGGTGACCCGGCGAGTGCCGGCCAGCTCCGCACCGAGGACTCTCAGCAGAGGGCGTAGGGCCGGGTACCGTTCCGGTGCGACCCCACGGCCGACGCCGATCACGGCTGGTGCCTTGGCCAAGAGTTCCAGGTCATCGTCCCGCCCGCTGTCAAGCACGCGCACTCGACCGCGGGCCCTGAAGGGGAGCTGAGTCACCACCGCCTCGCGATCCCGCGCTGCGAGCATGGCCAGGGTCCCCGGCCGCACCGTGATCATCTGCACTGCGGAGGTGGCCGTTATGGAGGCCACCAGGCGGCCGCCAAAGGCCGGCTTCCAGGCGACCAGACGAGCCCCGTCGACCGCCAGCTCGACCACGTCTCCAGTCAGGCCAGCCTGCAGGGTCACCGCGACTCGTGCGGCCACCTCCCGGCCCCACATGGTGCCCGGGGCCAGGATCGCCCACGGCGAGGTGGTCGAGCACCAGTCGCCGATAGCGCTGGCGACATCCTCCTGGGTGGCGCCGCCGCTGAGGTGGAGGAGCTCATCCGCCCCCCAGGAGCCCGCCTGTTCACCGGTGAGAGGTTCGCAGGAGATGGCCGTTACCCGGCCCCGGATGGACCCAGCGAGCCGAGCGGCCTCGCCCAGCATCTCCCGCGCCAACTGCGGCCGGGCGGGTTCGATCACGACCGCGACCACCGGTGATGTCGGCATCCCCGCCTGGCGCAGTCCCGTCTCAGCTGGCGAGCCGATCCCCGGGCGGCGATCGTACACCCTGCCTTCGGCACCCGTCGCGCGGTCGGCACCGGGACCGAAAGCGCGCCTGAGCAGGAGCAGCTCGACAGCCTGGTCGACTTGGACGGGGATCGGACCGTGCAGTTTCACCTGCGCTCGCGCCACGTCGAGCAGACGGACGGATCCCACCACGGTGGCGCTTCCCGCCTGCCCCCACGGTCCCGGGCCCAGGTCTGAGGCCCCCAGGGCCACGATCCGCTCTGGCGGGACTACCGCTCGAGCCGCTTCGGGCGCCTTGCACGGAGGACAAAGCCGCTCCGCGCAGGCCACCACCGCGGGAAGCGCGGCCTCAGCCACGACCCAGCCGTCGTCGTGCTCCAGGCGGGCGCGTAACGTACCGTCCACTATGGCGAGGCTGTGTGCCGCCCCCAGGAAGGGCAGGTCCAGATACTGCGCGAGCGCTGGTCCGACCTGGCCCGTGTCCGCGTCGACTGCGTTGCGGCCCACCAGCACCAGGTCGTAGAGACCGGTTCCCCGGATGGCGGTGGCCAACGCGCGGGCGGTGGCCAGGGTGTCGCTGCCGCCAAACTCCGGACCGGTGACGTGGATCCCAAGGTCCGCGCCCCAGGCGACGGCCTCGCGCAGCACGGCCGCTGCTGGAGCCGGACCGAGCGTGAAAACTGTGCAGAAACCACCGTGTTCCCGGACCAGTGCCACTCCCTGCGCGACCGCCCGCCGGCAGAACGCGTTCATCTCCAGCTCCAAGTGATCGCGCTGGAGGCGTCCGTCCGAACCTAGCGACAGGGCCTCGGCGACCGGCACTTGCTTGACCAAGACTGCGATCTGCACAGTCACAATCATGAGGCTTTAAGGGGGAACTTTGCTGACGCGTTCGCCAGCCTGAGGGGCGGCGTGGTGCCGGCACCAGTTTAACCGTTTGTTAACCCCGCCCTGCCAGCCAGGGTCCGCTGATCCGGGCGCAGACACCGGCCCGGCTCCCGCCCGAATTCCTCGACTCCCAAGAAGTCCGCTATAAAGCTAGGATAATCGTCGCGCATTCAGAGCCAGTGCTCGCGCCGGTGGGTCTGACACCGGTGCGGTGCGGGGCCCGAACTGAGGCTGTACAGGACGCGCCCCTGGTCTGTAACATTGCGAACGTGAAGAGGACGCAAAGCCTGTCTGGCACGACTGCAGTTGCACTGCTGGAGTCACCGCAGGCTGTCGCCGCCGGGTCGGAGCGCGCGGAGCTGGCACGTCGGGCCGGGATCCGGGAAGTGGTGTTCGGAGTCCAGGACGGCCTGCTGACCACGCTTGGTCTCACCACCGGCGTCGCTACCGCGACCGCTGGGGCGGCCCTCGCGCACACGACCATCCTCATCGCCGGCATCGTCGGCGCCTTGGCCGGGATGGTCTCGATGGGGACGGGAGCGTACTTGGCGGCCGGCGCTGAGCACGATCTCAACCGGGCCGCCATACACAAGGAACGCGCGGAGTTGCGGGCGCAACCGGAGGCGGAGCACGTGGAGATGGTGGCGATGTTGATGGCCCGGGGAGTTCCCGCAAGCGAAGCCGGTGACCTGTCGGCGACCTTGGCGCGTTACCCCAAGCTTTGGGAGGAGACTCACATCGAGAAGGAGCTGGGGATTGCCAGTGAGCTGGAGTCGACCTCGGTCCAAGACGGGCTGGTCATGGCGGGAACCTTCCTTCTGGGCGCGATTCTCCCCATCCTTCCGTACGTGGTGCTGACGGGCATGCCGGCGGTCGTGGGTTCCCTGGTGCTGTCCGCTGCGGGATTGCTGGGAGTGGGGCTCATGAAGGCAGCGGTCGTGGGCCAGCGGATGCTGGTAGGCGGACTGCAGGTGCTGGGCGTGGGCAGCGCGGCGGCTCTGGCCGCATACCTGCTTGGGGTCTTGCTGCCGCACGCCTTCGGGCTGCGTTTGCCAGCCGCATAGGCGGCGGGGAGGTAACTGCTCACAGCCCCCGCCGCCCTCTCACCAGCGAGGGCTGTGAGCAGTTACCTTCGGGGCGGGCTACATCGCCTACATGACCTTCATCGTCGCTTTCTTGAAGGGCCGTGGTGCCGGACCGGGGGAGATCACCGCCTTCTGGGTCGTCCTCGGTGCGGCGTCGATCGCCGGTGCCTTCTTGTGGGTACGTCCGGTCGTGAGCCTCCGCGGTGGGCGCGCGCCGGGCGTGGTGCTGACCGTGGTCAGCGTCGGTGCGTTCCTGCCGCTCGTGTCCCGATCGCCCGAGGCAGCCGCCGCATCAGCGGTGCTGTTCGGGGGGTCGTTCCTCGCGGTGGTGACCGCGGTCACCGTCGTCGTCCGCCGCTCCCTCCAGCCGCATCACTGGACCCCGGCCATCGCCACGCTCACAGTCGCCTTCGCCTTGGGCCAGTGCGCTGGCCCGGTGCTGGCCGGTGTGCTCTCGGATGGACCGGCCGGGCTCAGGGCCGGCCTCGGTCTGGCGACCGGCATCCTGGTCGCTGGGGCACTCGTCGCCCTCACCCAGCGGCATTATGAGGCGTCTGTTCTCCAGGACATCGCCACAGCCCAGTCG
>JAKAWF010000124.1 GCA_021817025.1 bacterium | reverse complement strand
CGAAAAGACCAGCATTCAAGCGCTGGAGCGTCGCTACCCGCTGCTCCCGCTCCGTCGTCCCGGAGAGCTGGCCAAGCGCGAGGCCGAATACATTCGGCATGGCACCTGCTGCCTCACCGCCGGGCTTGAGGTGCACACTGGCAAGGTGCTCGGGCTGGTCACTCCCAACCGCCCTGCCGAGGTCTTCCTCGCCTTCCTTGACCGGTTGGACGCCGAAGTCCCCCACGGGCAGGTTATCCATGCGGTGGTCGACAACCTCAATACCCACCGCGGCCCTTCGGTTCAGGCTTGGCAGAGTGCGCACCCGCAGCGCCTGATGCTGCACTTTTTGCCTTTCTACGCGAGTTGGCTCAACCAAATCGAGATGTGGTTCCGCACCTTGGTCAGGCGGCTTCTCCAGCACGGAGACTTCACCTCCGCCACCCACCTGGAGAACCAGATGTACGCTTTCATTGCCACCTACAACCGGCTCCACGCACACCCCTACCGCTGGACCTACACCGGCGACCCCCTGGCCGCCTGATGGGTCACGAATTAACGCCGCGGTCCACTAGTTGCCGCTCGGAAACAACCGTCGTGAGTACGGGCCGAGTGAACTCGAAAGGGATGGTAGTTCAAGCGAACCCGAGGGGTCGCTTGAACTTGAGCGGGGCTCACCGTTCTGGCCCCGGATCGCCTGCTTGAGGTGGGGCTGCAGCGGTCCGGAGCGGCCACAGCCGGCTAGCTAAGAAGCCGCCATCGATGCCAAGGCATGTACCCGTGATGAACTGGCTCTCGGTGCCGAGGAGAAACCGTACCGCACCGAGCAAATCGGCCGGAGTGCCCAAACGCCCGGCGGGGGTTGCCCCGAGCACCCACCCCCGCACGTCTTCGTTTTCCCAAAGAGAGGCATTGAAATCCGTCCGAATGAAACCTGGGGCAATTGCATTGACGCGAATTCCTCGATCGGCAGCATCGATGGCCAGCGCGCGGGTGACCTGAAGCACGGCCGCCTTGCTGGCAGCATATACCCCGACACCTCGAAGTACGGCGAAGGAGTTTACGGAAGCAATGTTGAGAATCGCCCCGCCGCGCTCCATATTGAGAACGGCAGCCTGACTTAGAAATAGGAGTCCCTTTACATTGACGCCCATTACGGCCTCATAGTCCTCAGGGGTAACCGAGAGTAAACTGCCTCGACGATTCATCCCAGCGCAGTTCACCAGCGCATCTATGTGCCCCGCGCGCTGCCTGATCCCTTTGACAAATGTGGACGCCTGGGTGACGTCCCGAACGTCAAAAGCCTCGGCCTCGGCTGAGCCGCCCGAATTGGTAATCTCCCGGGCAACTTCAGCCAATGCGTCAGCCTTTCGCGCGACGAGCCAGACCCGGTACCCATGGGCAGCCAAGTCGCTGGCAACGGCTCGGCCGATTCCACGGCTAGCCCCAGTGACGATCGCCACCGGCGAAAGCTCCGATGCTTTGGCGACGCGCTCCTCTGGAGTGTCCCGAAGGGGCTCAGGGCGCACGACGGGCTCCCTCGTTGCTGACTACAACCAGAGCCTTGCCCCAATGAGACTCCTGTTGCCAGCCGCGGTCGTTGAAGAAGGAGGCCGCCGACGCCAAGGTAAGGCGGGTGCCGACCACTTGGGAGGCAGAGATCACGCCATCGGTCAATATGCCGATGGCAGCCCTGAAGTCGCGATCGTAGAGGCGCACGAACATGAGCCTGAGGTTCCGTCGAAACATCTGATCTGCGTCCGGCAGCGCGGCGCCTGACTTCGGAACCCCGTACACCACAATTGCGCCTCCGCGACGCGCATGGCGTACTGCTGTTTGGATCGAGTCCATCGTTCCCACCCCGTCGACCACGCAATCGACGTGACTTCCACCGAGGTTGGCCAAGTCCCGAGCCCCCCAGGTATCCGCACGCCGTACCCGATCCACCATCAGATCAGAAACAAAGACGGCAGTGTTGGGCCTCCAGTGTTGGAGCAGCGCCATGAGGAGCATGCCGATGGCGCCGGCTCCGATCACCAGGACACTGTCCGGGTTCTGGGAGGCGATAGCTCGATATATCGTGGTAGCAACATGCACGGGCTCGACCAGCGCGGCATCGGCCAGCGGTAGTTGGGCCGGGACTGCTACCCATCGGTCAGCGGGGAGGACCACCTCGTCGCGAGCTCCGCCATTGGAAGCCACACCCACCACACCCACCTCGTCACAGTACTGGGGAGTTCCCTGTACGCAGGCCCAACACTTGCCGCAACTCAGCAAGGGATCGAGAATCACCTTCTGCCCCACGTCCAGGAAGCGACTCCGGGTCTCAAGGACCGTCCCACTGACCTCATGCCCGGGGATCACCGGGTAAGAATTGAGGCCCAGGGTGCCACTAACTAGGGAAAAATCGGTACCGCACAGGCCTACGGCACCGACGCCAATCCGCACTTCTCCGGGAGCGATGTCCTCGGCCGGAGCCTCTGCAAAGATGACTTCGCCTGGGCTCATGACCTTCAACGCGCGCATCTAGATTCTCCTATCTTCAAGACGTGGTTATGTTATAAGGCAGCTTTAGGTAAGATCCTGGGTGGTGCGAGCGGGCTCGCCGGAAGGACCATGTAGGTTGGGCGAGTCCTCATTGCCACGTGAGAGCCCTTGTCGCCGCGTCGAGCGAGCCTCATCGATGGTCAGCCGGCTGAGTCGCAGGTAGCTGCGGTGCCAGTCACCGCCATCTTGTCCTAGGGTCGGGTACAGGGGTCCAGTGGCTGCCACCTGGGGGAGCTCATCAATTGGGGATCCGGCTGCGGCGGCCGCCAGCATGGCGGCGCCTACGACTGAGACGTCGTCGTCGACGGTGGTAATCGGACGGTCAAGGTGTTCCAAGAAGGCGCGCTGCCAGGCCTGGTGGCCGGATCCATATCCACCCAGTGCCACGAAGCTGCCAACCGAGTGGCCAAGCGCTGCGTTGGTGGCGTCCAGGACGTGACGGGCGCTGGCGGCTAGGCCGCGCACCACGGCTGCACAAAATTCGGCCGGCCCTGAATCTTCGCCCACATTGGCGAAGGCAGCCCTGACATCAGGGTTCCAGATGGGCGTTCGCTCGCCAGTGAGGTATGGCACGAAGACTGGAATTGTTCCCCGCGCATCCAGGCTTTTGGCGAGTACCTCCGTCGGCTCAAGTCCTAGCACGCTCCCGATCCAGGCCACTGCCGAACCCCCATTCTGGGTTGGTCCATAGAGTAGGTAGAGCGGCGCCACGGGAGCTGGGACTGCGAGAAGCCCGGGATGGCGCTGGGGGGTGGGTTCGGCTAGCGATACTCCAATGATGTTGGAGGTACCAAGGATGACCACCGAGCTCGGCTGGCGAAATGCTCCAAGCGCCAAGAAACCCGCAAGGGCGTCGCTCCAGCCAACTGCCACGGGAACTCGCTCAGGGAGGCCAAAAGAACGAGCAGCTGCACTGGTGACAATCCCTCGAGATTCCCAGGCTGGTCGGATGTCGGGGACTACGTCACTGCGCCAGCCACAGGCCGCAAGAACCTCCCTGGCCGGAACTCCAGTGAGTACGTTGCAAAGGCCCTTGCTAGACCAGGCGTCGGAGATGAAGTTGCCGGTCAGTTTGAAGCCGAGGTAGTCCTTGACTTGGAGAACAGAGCGGGTCGCGGCGACCACGGCTGGCTCGTGTCGAGCCAGCCAGGCCAGCTTGGCCGGTGGGTAGCTCGCCGACCAGGGCAGATCGAATCCGAGCAGGCCTTCACTGGATCCAAATTTGGCCTCCAGCTCCCGCGCCTCATCCTCACCCCGGGGGTCGTTCCAGGTCAGGGCCGGGCGCACGGCCTCACCGGATCCGTCCACGCACACAACTGTGGGCGTCAGTCCCGACAACCCCACCCCCGTTACCCGTTGCTTGAGGGATCCCAGTGAGCCGAGGCTGGCAAGGGTGGCGGTGACCCAGTCGCCGACATCGCGCTCGTCCCTAGCAGGGGGCAGAGCGACTCTTACCCGAGCTCGAACTGTGCCGTCGCCCTCCAGGAGAACAGCCTTGACGGACGAGGTTCCCAGGTCGATCCCCAGCCACACGTCAGCAGCCTACCTCCCGATCTGCGCCAGCGGCGCACGCAGTCCACCTCGGGTGGCGATCGGCGTCACTGTGAAATCGGACCGCAGCGGGACTGTTCATGGCGATCCCGCCAAGGCGTGGCCGCAGGAGCATGTCACTACCTAACTGCCTGGGTCTGGCCCACTTCAGAGCGGCTTTCGGCGATCCACAAAAGCGCCTCCGCGACACGCTTGGCAAGGCTATTCAGATCAGACGCACGCGTGGGGTGACTTGGCACCAGTTGACTACCGATGCCGACGGCCGCCGCGCCTGCCTTGATCCACGCGGACACCCCATCCCGCGTGGCCGGCACACCTCCAGTGGGGACCAGACGGGAATGGGGCGATGGGCCAAGAACGTCACTAATAAATTGAGGCTTCAGCAGCCGAGCCGGGAAAACCTTGACGATGGTGGCGCCGTGCTCCTCAGCCTGACCGATCTCCCATGGGGTGGCGGCGCCAGGTATGTAAGGGACTCCGCGTCTGAGGCACAGGGCCGCGACGTCCGGTCGAAAGTAGGGGCCGACCACGAAGCTGGCCCCGTTGGCAATGTAGAGCGCCGCTGTGGCGGGGTCCACAATCGAGCCTACACCCAATATGGCGGGCGTTGACTGTTGGCGCAGCGCCTCAACGGCGGACGCGAAGACCCTGTAGGCGCCAGGGCCGCGGTCGGTGAACTCCACCGCTCGAGCGCCGCCCGCCACGCAGGCGGCAACGGCGTCAATCACGATCGCTGGGTCTGGTTGATAGAAGAGTGGGATCAACCCAGCTTCGATAATCGCAGATTCGACCGTGAAACCTCCCGATCGTCCCATATACGTCCTCCCCGAAGTCGGTTTAACGCAGAATCCGGCCAGTCCCGTCACCCTGTAACAGCCGGTCAATCTCATCAAGGCTGACAAGGTTCCAGTCGCCGCGGATGGAGTGCTTGAGGCAGCCCGCCGCGGCGGCGAATTCCACCACCTCCTGGTCGTCAGCCGTCCCCAAGATCATCTGGCGGATGGCCGCGGCCGCGAAGGCATCGCCAGCCCCGACGCGGTCCAACACTGGCATTATGTGGTATCGATGCGAAGTGTAGAATCCGCTCTTGGTGCTAAGCGCCGCTGACCAGTAGTTGTCGCTGGCCGAGACCGACTCACGCACAGTGACCGCAACCGCTCGCAAGCTAGGGAAGCGATTCTGGAGTTCCGAGCAGGGTCCCGAGTACCGGCGAGGGTCAAGTGCCAGGCCGCCGGTCAGCGGGGACGGGACCTTGATACCAAAAACCATGTCGAGGTCCTCTTCATTGGTGAAGACGACGTCGGCATGATCAAGCAGGGCTGACATGGTTTCGGTGGGGGAGCTCGCCCACCTCCAGAGCTGATTGCGATAGTTGAGATCCACTGATACGGTGAGGCTGGCGCGCTTGGCTGCCTTGACCGCCTCCACGCAGGCTGTGGCCGCTGACTGAGATAGAGCCGGCGTGATCCCTGACGTGTGGAGCCACTGGTGGCCATGCAATACCTCCCCCCAGTCGACTTCGCCTGCCGTGATCGCCGCCATACTCGAGCCAGAGCGATCGTAGATCACTCGGGACGGGCGCTGTGACACTCCCGACTCCAAGAAGTAGATGCCCAACCTATCCCCGCCAAAGATGACGCGTGAGATGTCGACCCGAAGTCCATGCATCATCCCTAAGCCGGCCTTGGCGATGGCGTTGTCCGGGACTCGGCTCACAAACCTGGAGCGCAGCCCCATCTGAGCGAGAGCAACCGCGACGTTTGACTCGGCGCCGCCGAAGTGCACGTCCAATTGAGTTGCCCGATCGAGCCGACCATGGTCTGGAGCGGCCAATCGCAAGAGCAACTCCCCAAAGCTAACTACGCCCGCTTCGGCTGGGCTTGTATCTCGCGCCTGCTTCAGTGCCAAGGCGGCAGCCCCCTTGATCCAGTCGGTCGGTCGCTGCTCGGTCTGGGAGACAAGTGTGATGGATTCATCTGGGTACCGCTGCTCCAAAAAGCTGAGTGCGTCCAAGGCTATCACAGTGCTCCAGTAACCAGAACCACCATTCCGTGCCGCGGAAGGCTGGGCCTCCGTGCGAGGTTAATTCCGCGCTCGGGTTCACCTTGTGATCGATCTGGGCTGGGGCGATTCACGGCCTATTGACATGGACCCGCAGCTAGGAGAATAATAGCGTATCTTGAACATGCCTTCCGTCCAGCGGAATTCCCCAATCGCCCAGAACCCGGTCTCGGGGGCCCTCGACAGGGTCCTCGATGTGTTGGAGACGGTGATGCAGCTGGGAAGCGATGGAACTCTGGCCGAAATCACCGTCGGCGCGCGGGCTCCCAAGTCGAGTGTTCACCGTGTGCTTGGTGGGTTGGTGCGGCGGGGCTACGTGACGGCTCGTGACCACGGCCACTATGGACCCGGGCCCCAGGTTTTCGTCCTAGCGGGCATGGCCAATGTCATCCGCGATTACGCTCTGATCGCGAGCGCCGCGCTCGATGACCTCCGACGCCATACCAGTGACACCATCCACCTCGCGCTGTTGGTGGGCGACGCCGGCGTCTATGTGGAGAAGCTCGACGGCAGCAGGCCCTACCGATCAGTGTCGAAGGTGGGTTTACCGCTACAGTTGCACAGTACGGCGATGGGCAAGGCCATCTTAGCCGCCCTGCCCGACTCCGACCGGGAACAACTCATGGAGCGGCTGCCGCTGACGGCGCGGACACCCAGAACGCTGACCAATGTCGCCGCGCTGCGCAAGGAAGTAGCCGCGGTGCAGGTCCGGCGCTTCGCGATCGATGATGAGGAGAACGAAGAACTCATTCGTTGCGTCGGGGCGGCCTTCAGCGATCACAATAATTCGGTCGTAGGGGCGGTAAGCGTGTCGGCGCCAAGCTTTCTCATGAGCCTGGAGCAGGCCGTGAACCTGGGGCCCCACGTGCTCAGGGCTGCTGACGCACTCTCCGCCGCTTTGGGGGCGACCCCAGCCCGGGGCCAGCTGGTCGGCTCGGCCCGGCGGGCCGGGGCTCCATGACCACCAGGGCTAGCGGCTCGCGGCTCGGCCCTGGCCTCCAGGGTCTGCGTTTGTGCCCAGCTTGGGGTTCACAACCCAGGGGTGTCACCTCAACTTGGACTGGACCCTCGAGCCCACCTGCGTCGGGCCAGCGCACTTCCGGAAACAGTTGTTTGGTCATTGGTGCCGGGCACGATTGGCCCGTGTCAGCTTTCCCGAGGTCCTTCCGTGAGCGCTGAAACCTGGCGTGAGGCCCAGACGCCAAACCAAGCCGTCGGTGCTGTCGGTCGGCCGATCCATGGGCCGACGCCCCCGGCAGGGGCCTTCCCCTGCGCCCGAACCTCGCCCCTCTCTGAAACAGAACGTGGCGACGTCATCAACCTGATCGCGGATGGCCGGATACGGCGGCATGCCGTGGAGCTGCCGCCTCGCCTACAAACCCGGGACTGGTCGTCGGTCATCGCCGTGATGCTGGGATTGGATGCCCGCTTGGGCTGGCCAGTGGCCGGCTGGAAGATAGGCGCCGCAAGTGAAGAGATCAGGGCCATTGAGGGTATGCCCACGCCATCACCGGGCCGACTCTACCAGTCGCGGATCTTTGACAGTCCGGCGGCCTTGGCGGTGGACCTGTTCATCAACTACCGGGAGGTGGAGTGTGAGTTCGCCTTTAGGCTGGCCAACGATCTTCCGGAACAAACCCATCCCTACTCCGAGGATGAGGTGGCTCTGGCCGTGGACGCAGCGCTTCCTGTGTTGGAGATCGGAGACATGGTCTTCCGTGACTGGTACGGCGCCAGTGGCTACTTCGGACCAAGTCTCGACAACGGGGGTGGCGGGGTGCTGGTTTGCGGCCGCGCAATCGACGACTGGCAGACCAGAGGACTGGAGACCGCGCCCATCGAGCTGAGCCTCAACGGGCAGATCGTGAAAACAGGAGTGGGCAGTGCAGCCATGGGCAACCCGTTGACATCCCTGACTTGGATGGCGAACTGGGCCTCCGAACATAAGCTCCCGCTACGGTCGGGCGAACTCGTGAGCACTGGGACATGTACTGGCCATTGTTTTGTGGCCCCAGGTGACTTCGTAAGCGCTGACTTCAAGGCTTTTGGACTGGTCAGCGCGAAGATGGAGAGTTCCAACCAGATGAGTCTTGAGGCTGGCATCCATGGCTGAGCCTGAGCCGAGGCCGTTGGGTCTGCCTGGCATACCCGCGGGTAGTAGCTGTGTGGTTACAGGTGCCGCCAGTGGTATCGGCTTGGCCGTGGCTCAGATGCTGGTGGGCTTGGGTGTGCAAGTAGTGGGTGTCGATTTGGAATCGGGGGGCTTAGCCTCCGCGGAGCAGGCAATGCGCAGTACGGGCCGGTTCCTGCCGCTGGCTGGAGATGTCGCGGACCCGGCCATCCATGACCGCGCCGCCGCCATGGCGGTCGAGATAGGTCCGCTCCGTTCCTGGGTCAACAATGCGGGCTTCAATATTGTGGGGTCGGCGCACACTATCGAGCGGCCGGAATACGACCGTGGAATGGCGGTGAACTTCGGTGGAGTTCTATGGGGAACCAAGGCCGCCCTGCGGCAGATGCTATCCCGCCAAGGGGGACGTATCGTCAACATTACTTCCACTCAGGCATTGTTGGGCTTTCCGCACTTTGCTGTATATGCGGCGACCAAGGGCGCGATCATTTCGCTGACGCGACAAGTGGAGA
>JAKAWF010000123.1 GCA_021817025.1 bacterium | reverse complement strand
CCGATCTTGGGGTCGCGCTGAGTGCCGCTCGGCGATGTCCAGGACCAGGCCGTCGCCCGTGCCGACGGAGGCCTGGTAGGTTCGACAATCCACTGGTCCGGCGGCAGGGTGTGCGAGATTGACGAGGCCCACCCTCAGTGGCGTGACCTCGCTTCTCGCAAAGGTCGCGCTGTGGGGGAGGACAGATGCGCGGAGCCCGAATTGTTCGGCACACCTCGCTGGCGTTGGCCATGGCCGTGTCGAGCGCCACTGTGGATCAGGACTGGGGAGTAGGCAGGCGCCACTGACAGCTGGGCCGTGGTTGGGCGTGGCCGTGCCCGTGGTCGCGACCACGGGGGTTCCGGGGGCCAGGTCCGTGCTCTCTCCCAGGGAGCTGGAGTGAGTCAGGGGGTCCGGTTTGGGATCTGACCTCCGCTGGGGCGTTGGGGTGTCAAGCTGGTGACCAACATGCAGCACGACCAGCAGGTGGTCAGCGCGGACGCCAGCCAGCTCACAGCCGACGGGAGCCAGGCCATGGTGGTGCAGCAACAGCTGGGCGCAGTCACAACTGCTGCTCTCACAGCTCTCCAACGGCCAGCCCTCGGTCGGCAGTGGCAGCCGGGCCTTCGTCTGCGGCG
This sequence comes from bacterium, assembly GCA_021817025.1. The sequence continues at coordinate 8,197 of JAKAWF010000123.1, read as the reverse complement.
ACTGCACCTGGTGCGTGGCCACGCAGCGCAAGGTCACCTGGGCGGCAACGCCGACCAGTGGTGGGCGAATGCCGCTGCTGCTGGTCATCTCGAAGGGCAGGTCCCGGAGGTGGGCTCGATCGTGGTCTGGGGCCCGGACGTGCCCGGAGAAAGCTATGGCCCCGGGGCCGACGTCGAAGCGGTCCAGGGGAATGAGTTCGAGGTCTCTGAGATGGCCTTCGACATCCCTGGGGGTGGGTGGGGCCGGGTCGACTATCGATGGGTGCCAGCTGGCGCAGGATACCTGGGTTTCATTTACGGCCCGATCAGTTGAACCAACCCAGCGCTCCTGGGGTCCGGCTCAGCCCCGATGCCACCCTCCGCGACGCCCACCGGATCGCTGATGCTCCCAAGAGCTCCCAGCGGGTTCTCTGATCCCGCCCTGAGCGCCTCCCTTCCCCGGGTGCAGCGCGGCGTCTGAGCGAGCGCACCCCGAGCGCCCTACGGTCTCCATGCGGTGGGGCCCCGGGCCGACGCAGTCTGGGTCGCGCTGCGACTGTCGAAGCTGCCGACGCCCGAGGGGTGCTGAACGAGGCTCCGGTCTGGGGCCGCGACGAATGGTGGCTCGTTAAACGTTGGTGAGATCGGGTCGGCGGGGGCGACTCAGCCATCAGCAGGGTCGAGTTCCCGCTGCCGCAATCCCCTGTCGGCAGACGACCACAGTTGCGACGAGACTCGCTTCGTGTTAGGGTCGCACTCGAGGCGATCTTCTTCTCGTCCCTGTTCATGTCTCATACCAGATGCCCGCGGTCCGTGCGCTTGGTGGCCCAGCTGGGTCTGTTCGGTGTCGTCCTGGCGGCTGCCTCCCTCCTCGCCACCGGAGACGTGGGCGCAAGCAGTCTGGCGTCACAGATTGCTCAGTTGCAGTCCCGGGAGGCCTCCCTGAGGTCACAATTGGCTTCCCTCCAAGGGAAGGCATCCTCGGCCGGTCAGCAAGCGGCGGCGACCCAGCAGCAGGTGGCCACGACCGAGGCGCAGGTCGCCCAAGCGGAGCGGGCGTTCAACCGGGCCAACGCCGCCCTGGCCGCCACAAATGCGCAGATAGCGACCACCCAAGTCCAGGTCGTCCTCGACCGGTCTCAGCTGGCCAGCCTCGTGACCGAGCTCTACCAGCACGGCACCGCCGACAACCTGTCAAGTGCGATCGCCAACAGTTCGGGGGTGGCCCAGTTCGTAGCCAACACCCTCCAACTTCAGACAGTAGGGCAGCAGTTCTCGGCGCTCACCCAGAAGTTGGTCACCGACGAGAACTCTCTACAGTCGCGCAAGGTAGCCCAGACCAGGCAGGAGCAACAGGTGGTGGGGTTGGAAGCGAGCCTGCAGACCCAGGCGGCCGAATTGCAGTCCCAGCAGGTTCAATTCAGCCAGCAGGCCTCGGCACTCACCGGTCAGGCGGGCCAGGTCGCATCAGAGATCCAGCAGGTGTCCACTCAGATCCAGACCCTGCAGGCTGAGCAGGCGGCAATCGGCAATTACACCGGGCCGGCGGGTGCCGAGGGCGGCGCGATACTGAATGTCTACGGGCCGCCCAGCCCCCCCTACGCCAGCACCCCGGACAACTATCCCTGGGGACAGTGCACCTGGTATGTGGCGACCCAGACCGAAGTGCCGTGGGCGCCATTCGGAAACGGAGGTCAGTGGATCTCTGAGGACTATGCGATGGGGTCTCCATATCCCGTCGGGATGACCCCGCGGGCGAACTCGATGGTGGTGTTCAACCCGGGTGGCGCGTACGACCCCTACTACGGGCACGTGGCCTGGGTGGTGGCGGTGCTTGGGCCAACCACCTTCATCGTCAAGGAGGCCAACTACGTCGGCTGGGGCGAAGTCGACGAACGCGAGATCAATACCCTCCAGGGTGTGGCTGGCTTCATCTACGGCTAGGTTGCAACTCCCGCTGTCCGGTTGGGCCCCGGCAGTGAGCGGCCACTTGAGGCGGGAGCTGCTTGAACTCACTGGGTCATCGCCTCCAGGTGGCTTCGCGCGTGCCGAGTCGCGTGGCCGAGGCGGCGCCCGCGCTGGAGCCAGATCCATGTCCCATCTTGGTGGGATCCCGGGCCAAGCTCAAGGGGTCCTCTTGTGCTAGACTCCTCAATCGATGAATGGAATATTTAAGGACAGTTTCTATGAACAGCTGGCCCGAGCTGGGCAAGGGCTGGCGAACGGCCATCGTCTGGAGTTGCTGGATCTTCTTTGTCAGGGCGAACGCAATGTCGACGAACTCGCCAAGGAGGCTCGGCTCAGCATGGCCAGTGCGTCGCAGCACCTCCAGATACTTCATCAGGCCCATCTGGTCAAGCGGCGCAGGCTGGGGACCCAGATCAGGTATCGCGTCGCGGATCCTGCGGTCGTAGGCCTCTGGGTCGCGCTCCGGGACCTGGCTGTCAAAGAACTTCCCGAAGCCAGGCAACTGGTGGAGACAGAGTTCGAGATCCGGGACGGTTTGGAGTCCATCGATCAGGCCGAGCTGGAACGTCGCCTGACCCTTGGCAAGGTTGCCCTGATCGATGTCAGGCCCCACTTAGAGTACGTCTCAGGGCACATCGCGGGTGCCATCTCGATTCCGGTGGAGGAGCTCGAGGCCCGCATCGGTGAACTCCCGCGAGGCCGGGAGATCGTGGCTTATTGCCGCGGGCCATATTGCGTCTTCTCAGGCCAGGCGGTCGCTCAGCTCCGAAGGGCCGGGCTGCGAGCACGGCGCATGGCTCAGGGGTACCCCGAGTGGGGGCTCGCCGGTAGACCGGTGGCGGTGGGCGCGGCGTGAGCGATGTCCGCGTCGGCCCCCTTCACAGCAGTGGGCATGCCGTACCTGGGCGAGCGCCACGGCGCCCCCAGCCTGGGAGCCTGGCGGTGGAAGTTCTCTCATTCGTCGCTGAGGAGTTTGGCAAGTCCAGCCGTCTACTCCTTAGGGGCACGCCAGCGACACCCCCGGCAGGCTGATGGTGCCCGTCCATGACCTGCCCGCGCGCCATGGTGAAGTCCCTCTGGGCCCCCCTACCGCACCGCCATCAGACCATGCTCGCCATCCGTACTGGTGGCTTCCTCCACAAGTTTGCGGACAGTCTGGTGATCGGCTTCTTTCCGCTCTACTTCCTGCCGCGGGGCCGCTCGCTGTTTCAAGTGGGACTTGTCGTCGGTGTGCATGCCTGGGTTTGGAGCTTGGGCCAGGTTGCCACTGGAGCGCGTGCCGACAGGATCAGTCGGCGTCCACTGATCTCCACCGGAATCTTGGTGGTGGGGGTGGGAGTCCTCAGGGAGACGGATCCTCGCTATCGCCGACAACCTGCCGCGTGGGAGCAGCACTCGGAAGGGACTTGCGGACGGAGGTGCGCGGTGTGACTCAGCTGAGCGGATCGGGGTCCTTCCCCTGCACCGGGTCCGTCGACATGCCTTTCACGACGATTGCAAGCGGCGCACCTGTCAGCGGCTGCGGCCGCTACCAGAGTCAACTGGCCAAGACCACACTCCCTTCGCTGGGCCGACATGACTGGAGTTCCGACGCAATTGGGCGCTCGAGACCGGTTGCTGCCATTCTCGTCGCGACCAAGACTACCTTGCTCGCCCAGATGGAATTGCTCGCGAACGAGGGAAGCCAAGTCAACCCGCTTGCGGGGCGTAACCGAGCCGTGCATCCCCCGTAGGCAACGCGACAGAGACCATGTGCCCAGGTCGCCGGTGGAAGGGGCCGTTGGGCGCGCTGGGAGCGTGCAAGGCCTGGATCAACCAGTTGAGGTGAGTGGTGATGAAGTGTATGGATGATGCCAAGTCCGGCATCGACAAAGACGCTGTGGCAGTCTGCCACGACTGCGGTGCGGGGGTGTGCCTCGCACACGCGGAACAACGTCGCGTAACAGAGGCGCCGCTGGGCATGGCGGGAGCAGGAAGGTCACACTTGGTGTACCTTTGCCCGAGGTGCCACGCGGAGTGGCCAGTCGAAGAATAGTCGGCTTCAGTGGCTGGTCGGCCCCGCGGCGCTGCGGGGCCGACCCCTCCCTGAGAGGACTCGGCAGTGGGCTGGTGGGGACGAATTCGTGCTCCGATCCCGGTCGGCTGGCTCCCAAGCTGGGCCTGGCCACGCCTGCCACTGGTGCAGGCTGAATTGGGTCACCCAGCTTGCCGCCAGCAGGGTCCTCTCAGGTCGACCACCCGCGCCGCTGTGTGGTGGCGACACCAGGCCGCTGCCCATCGCCTGGAATGGGTGCCGCTCATATGGGGCTATGACGAAGCCGGGAGGTGGCCGAGCGATTGATAGATGAGAGGCGCGGGGCACTCGGAGCCATCCCCTCATTGGGGCCGCTCCGCACGTGGATCTCCGCCTGCCGACCTCACCGGCGCCGGGCCCTGAACCTGGGCGCGCCAGCGCGGCGACGACTCTCGCCGGGATAGCCCGCAAGCAATCGGGCCACCAACGAAGTAGCGATGCTGACCGGCTCGCGCGCCTCATCTGGGCCGTCACGAGAGGCGGATGCGCTCTCCTGCCGACCTCGTCCAGCCGACGGGCATCGGCCGGGAACCAGGGCAGCCCGGTAACCGTTGGCGCGTGCCTGAGCACATCCGCCACGGCGGTGGCCCCTTCTTCGGGCGGCACCTACTGCGGATCGTCAACCCACCCGGGATCAGCCGCGCGGCCGGGTCTGCAGGGCAAGGAATCCCGCCCCGGCAATGATTCCATCCTGGGCAGCCTCAGGTTGAAGAGTGTCGCCCGGCGGCTGGGTGAGGTTGGATCTGGCGGCGGTGAGCTCGAATCCGACCTCTTCCAGCAGCTCGAGGAGCTGTGCCACGGTTAGGAAGCGGGCCTGGCGGTAGAAGGGATTGCCCGCTTCGCCCTTGGCCTGGTACCAGCTGCCCCAGGCGCTGTCCCGAGGTATCGTGCCGATGACCAGGACGCCATCGCCAGCGAGGACTCTCCGGGTCTCGGCCAGGAGGAGACCCGGAGTGGCCGTGAAGCAGAGCGTGACCACAATCAGGGCCGCTCCGAAGTGGCCGGATGAGAACGGCATCTGCTCGCCGCTGGCGCGGATCCCTTGGATGCCACGGTCCCTGGCAATCTGCAACGGCACCAGAGCGGGATCGACGCCCACATCGACCCCCAGGGCCTGGGCGAACCTGCCCGAGCCGACTCCAACCTCCAGCCAGGGATGCAGGGCCCCCGCCAAGAGGGGAGTCAGGCAATCCAGCTCCATCTGGAACAACCGGCGGCCGACCGGTCCGTCGTACCAAGCGTCGTACCGATCCGCCAGGGCCTCGAAGATGGCCCCGGGCGGATCGGCCTTGGCGTTCAGCTGGCGCTGCTCCGGACCTGGTTGAGCCGGTCCAGCACATCCGCCAGCTCCTGCTCGAGATCGCGCTGGCGCTCCTCCAGCGAGCCCTTCTCGGAGACCGCCTCCTGATGACGACCGCGACCCTCCCAGTGGGATCCGCCACCGCAACTGCAATGGCAACCGCAACCCTGACCGCCGCCCATGCCGCCTTGTTGACCTCGCATCACGCAGTCCTCCTTGACTCGTCGTAGCGATTGATAAAGGTCGCGACCCGTGCCTGGCTGAGCCGCAGCGACCCCACCCAGGCTTCCAGCAGACTCGCGCCCTCGTTGGTGATTTCGTAGGTCCGCTTGAGCGGACCAGGCAGGTCGGGACGCCAACTGGACTGGACCAGGCCCTCACTCTCCAGGGATCGCAGCAGGCGGTACAGGTTGCCCAGGTCCACGCGGGTCTCGCCCACGATCCCAGCCAGATCCTCGGCCAGCTGGTAGCCGTGACCCGGGCCCTTCTGGAGCAGCAGCAGAAGCGCCGGTTCCACGAACCTCTCCACCCTCGCCTGGACCTCGAAGCTGCCCGAACCAACCCGGCACCAGCAACGGGACTGTCGTCTCGGACCTACCATGACTCGAGCATAAGCGTTTTACATATGTAAGTCAACCCTGTGTGCTTCCTCCGCCGAAATCCCACCCAGGGTGATCGCTGCCCCACGCAGGAATCTCACCAAGGGGCCCTGTCGAAGCGCTTGGAGGCGGGGACTGCGCAGCTTCGACCGGATGTAAGATGGATTGATTGATATATGCACAAGTAGGTATACTTGTCGCCGTAATGGAGCCGAAGTGATCGCGGCAACCGAGATCAGAGCAGATTCCACGATGGGGCTCGCCGACGCCTATGTCCTGGCCGAACTCCTCCAGACCCTGGGCGACCCGACGCGTCTGCGGATCCTGAGCGCGCTCGAGAGTGTCTGTGTCCCCGTGAGCGCCATCGTTGGAGCCACCGAACTCTCTCAGCCGACGGTCTCGCACCATCTGCGGATCCTGCGGGACCGCGGGTTGGTGCGGGCCGAGCGCAGGGGGCAGTCGGTGTACTACTGCACGGCGAGCGACGCGTTGCATCCTGTGATCGGCGCGGCCCGGGTGCTCGCCAACGACCTGGTGAAGCGGTGATGCCGGCCCGGTCGTGCCGCCAGTCCGCCGGCGCGGCGCGTTGGGCTCGGGCTCGTCTCCTGGGCGCGGGCGGTGTCGCGGTGGCGGTCCATGACGTCACGACCCAACCGGGGGCGTTCGAGGCGGTGGTGGCGCTCGGCTGCCGCTCGCTGCCGATTCCAGTCCGCCCGGACTGGTCACCGGCGGCAGGGGCCGACGCGACTGGGATGGCCCGGCATCTCGACGGGGCTCCAGTGCCGCCGCGCGGTCATGTCCGCCGTCCACAAATCAGGGAGGAGCAGTCGTGATGATGGGGATCGGGTGGGGAGGATTCTGGCCGCTGCTGCTGATCATGCCGGTCATGATGCTGATCGGCATGGTCGTCATGATGCGCACCATGCGCGGGGGTGGGCATCCCTCCGGCGGGCCCATGGGCTGGATGCCCCGGGTCGGCGGCGGGGTGCCGGACGAGACGAGACGGATCTCAGGACCGGATCCGCTGGCGGTGCTGCGGGAGCGCTACGCCACTGGCGTGATCAGCCACGAAGAGTTCGAGCGCCGCGTGGAGGCCCTGCTACGCACCGACCCGAGTCAGGACCGGCCACTCCCATGAGCAGCCGGTCGTCGGCGCCTCGGGCCATCCTCGACGCTCAGCGCGAGCACTGGGCGGACGCCTTCGCCGCCCAGGCCGCGATGTATGGGACTGGGCCCAGCGAGGCGGGGCGGGCCGCCATCGAGGCGTTCCTTGACGAGGGCTGCACCAGGGTCGTCGAACTGGGTGCCGGCCAGGGCCGCGACACCCTTGCTCTCCTACGCGCCGGGTTCGAGGTGGAGGCCCTCGACTACGCTTCCGAGGCGCTGGCGAAGATGGCCAGTAGCGCGGGCCCGGAGCTGGGACCGCGCCTCCACACCATCGTCCACGATGTCCGCCAGCCCCTGCCGCTCCCCGGCGCCTCGGTGGACGCCTGCTACTCGCACATGCTCTTCACCATGGCGCTCACAACCCGGGAGCTCGAGGCGCTGGCGGCGGAGGTGCACCGGGTGTTGCGGCCGGGAGGCCTGTGCGTCTACACCGTGCGACACACTGAAGACCCTCAGTACGGCATGGGCGTGGCACGTGGCGACGGCCTGTTCGAGAACGGGGGCTTCATCGTGCACTTCTTCGACCACGATCTGGTCAAGCGGTTGGCCCGCGGCTTCACTCTGCTCGGCGTGGAGGCATTCGAAGAGGGTGGACTGCCCCGACGGCTGTGGCGGGTGTCCATGCGCCGCAAGTGACCGCGCTGCCGGCCATCGCCCAGGTGCCACCGTGTGCCAATCCGCCTGGACGAGATGTTGGCAAACCCGAGCTCCGGCAGGGTTCCCGGTTGGCGACCACGATGGTAGCCGCGTCCGCCGGCGCCGCTCGCCGCCACCCCCAAGCAAGCTGCCCAACATCGAAGGAACCGTCACTTCCCAAGTTGGCCAATGCGGGAAGCAACGGTTCCGGGAGTTCCCCCGCGCCAGCGAGCCCGTCTGGCAGCGGACCAGCAGGGTGCCTCTGGTCCGCCGCCAGCAGGAGCTGAGCCTGACGCTCAGCTCCTCAGGTGCCGCTCTCCGTAGCCGACGTAGACCTGCCGGGGGCGGCCGATCTTCTGGTCCGGATCCAGCAGCCCCTCCTCCCACTGCGCCAGCCAGCCCGGGGTGCGCCCCATGGCGAAGAGGACCGGGAACATCTCCACTGGGATGCCCATCGCCAGGTAGATGATCCCC
>JAKAWF010000122.1 GCA_021817025.1 bacterium | reverse complement strand
CCATCAGCACCGCCCCCAGGTTGGCGTAACCCAGCCCCAGCGGGCGGAACTTGTGGCTGTTGACGGTGATCTTCTCGGTCGGGTAGCTGGCGAAGCCCACCAGGATCTCCATCGCGGTCAGCATGATCTGGCTGGTGTGGCGGAAGCCCTCGACATCGAAGCTGCCATCAGCAGCCAGGAATTTCATCAAGTTGATGCTGGAGAGATTGCAGGCGGTGTCGTCCAGGTAGAGAAACTCCGAGCATGGATTGCTGGCGTTGATCCGCCCCGAGTTGGGCGACGTGTGCCATTCGTTGATGGTGGTATCGAACTGCAGTCCGGGATCACCACAGGCCCAAGCCGCCTCGGTTATCTGGCGCATCAGATCGCGGGCCCGATAGGTCCCAATCACCCGAGTCCTGTCGGTCACCGCATAGGTCCGCCACTCCTTGTCCTCGAGGAAGGCGCGCATGAACTCGTCGCTGACCCGGATCGAGTTGTTGGAGTTCTGGAAGAAGACGGAGGAGTAGGCCTCGCCGGTGAAGGAGCCGTCGTAGCCGGCCTCGATCAGCGCCCAGGCCTTGCGTTCCTCGCGAACCTTGCAGTTGATGAAGTCGACGATGTCAGGGTGGTCGGCGTTGAGGATGACCATCTTGGCGGCGCGTCGGGTGGTCCCGCCCGACTTGATCACGCCCGCGAAGGCGTCGAACCCCTTCATGAAGGAGACCGGCCCGCTGGCGGTGCCCCCGGAGGCGAGGTTCTCGACCGAGGAGCGGATGGTGGAGAGGTTGGTGCCGGTGCCAGATCCCCACTTGAAGAGCATGCCCTCGGTTTTGGCGAGGGTCAGGATCGCGTCCATGGTGTCGTCGACCGAGTTGATGAAGCAGGCGCTCACCTGAGGGTTCGGCTCGGCTCCCAGATTGAACCAGACCGGGCTGTTGAAGGCCGCGACCTGGTTCACCAGGATGGCGCAGAGTTCCGCATGGAAGGTCTCAAGATCCTCGTCGGAGGCGAAGTAGCCGCCCAGGCGGCCCCAATCGCGGATGGTGTCGGCCACCCGCGAGATCAGCTGCCGGACACTGTGCTCGCGCTGGGGGCTTCCCTGGAGGCCCCGAAAGTACTTGGACACCACCACGTTGGTGGCCAGCTGGGACCAGGCTGCGGGGACCTCCACGTCCTCCTGGGTGAAGACCGCCTCGCCCTTCTCGTTGGCGATGCCAGCGGTGCGATGCTCCCACTGGATGGTGTCGAATGGGTGGATCCCAGGCTCGCTGAAGTGGCGCTCCACCCGCAGCCCCTCCCGCTTGGTCGCGGGCGCTGCCGGCCCGTTGACAGCTCCTCCTTGGGAGCCTCCTGAAAGTCCGGTAGGGGCTGGTTCGGGGTCGCTGGCGGAACGGTCCACGGGATTCCCTCCTGGCAGGACGAGTGCTGGTCTGTGAGGTTGCCTAGGTGGCTGCCGAACCACATGTTGCGGTCATGACCGGGCCTAGGCGCAATATCTTGGGCCTTTGGCCTCCAGGAGTCAAGGCCCCATCGAGTCGGAAGCTGCCTTCTTTAGTATCGTAGACACAGATTCGGACAGGGCGGTGGTGCGATCGTCCCTGCCCACGGTGCCGCCCAATCCGTTCGACCCTGGAGATATCGTGCCTAGTAAGACCCTGGCGGTGACCCTGCCCCAGATGGGGGAGTCGGTCACAGAGGGTGTGGTGGGCGCCTGGCGGAAGCAGGTGGGCGACCAGGTCGTCGCCGGGGAGACCTTGGTCGAGATCCAGACCGACAAGATCGATGCCGAGGTCCCGGCTCCGGAGTCCGGTCAGTTGGTGCGAATCGTAGCCGCGGAGGGTGACGTCGTCACCGTGGGCGGCCCGCTGGCCGAGATCGAGGTCGGGGCCAGCTCGAACGGCCAGAACGTGGAGCCGGCGCCGGCAGAAGGTACCCCGGAGATGGCTGCGCCGGTGGTCCGGGCGGAGCCGGTTTCAGTGCCGCTGCCGGCCCTTGGGGAGTCCGTGACCGAGGGGGTTGTCGGTACCTGGCGCAAGCGGGTTGGTGACCAGGTCTCGGCCGGGGAGACTCTGGTTGAGATTCAGACCGACAAGGTGGATGCCGAGGTGCCGTCTCCGATAGGTGGGCGAGTGGTCGAACTCATCGTGCCCGAGGGCGAGACGGTCGCCGTGGGCACGGTGCTGGCCCGGATCGAACCCGGTGCCGAGGGAACCGTGGCGGCGGCGCCTCCCGCCCAGCCCTCCACGCCGCCGGCCACTCCTCTGCTCAGTCGCGCCTTGACGGCGGTGGAGGCCACCCCGCTGGCGCGGCGTGCGGCCGTAGTTCAGGGGGTCGACCTGGCCCAGGTCCGGGGCAGTGGCCCTGGGGGCCTGGTCAGACGGGATGATGTCGTCGCGTCGGGGCCACCCGGGGTCCCCCCGGGCCCGGCTGGGCCTGTCCAAACGGTGCCGATCAAGGGCTCGGCCGCGGTCCTGGTGGAGGCCATGGAGGAGAGCCTTCACATCCCCACCGCCACCAGTTTCCGGACCCTGGAGGTCCCCGTCATGAGCGCCCGCCGGAGGCAGCTCAATGAGGCGCTGCGAGCCGCTGGTCGCTCCGAGCTCAAGGTCTCCTTCACCCATCTGATCGCCTTCGCGCTGGTGCGGGCGGCCGCGGAGATGCCCTCCTTTGCGGCCAGCTTCGTGAGCCTGGACGGCAAGCCCAGCAAGCTCCTGCGCCAGGGAGTCAATCTGGGCTTGGCGGTCGACGTCGAGCGCTCCAACGGGACGCGCTTCCTGTTGGTCCCGGTGATCAAGCGTGCCCACCTGCTGGACTTCCCGCAGTTCCGCGCCAGCTATGAGGAACTGGTTCGCAGGACCAGGACCGGGGGCCTCTCCGTCGATGACCTGGCCGACGCCACCATCACCCTGACCAATCCTTGCGGCGTCGGCACGGTCGCGTCGGTACCGCGCCTGATGAGGGGGCAGGCGGCGATCATTGCGGTCGGGGCGATCGGCAACCCGCCGGGGTTCTCGGGGCTGTCGCCCGCGGCGGCCGCCGCCCTGGGCGTGGAGCCCGTGATGACCGTCACCAGCACCTACGACCACCGGCTGGTTCAGGGCCTGGAGTCGGGGCTGCTGCTCCGCCGGCTGGAGCGACTGCTGGCGGGTGACGACGAGTTTTACGACCGGATCTTCGCCAGCCTCCAGGTCGCGGTGCCGCCGCTGCCGACCGTCAGCGTTCCGGCGTCGCTGGCCAGCCTCGCGCCGGGCCCTGCAGGTGCCCCCAACGAGCAGCTGATGAGGGCGGTCGCGGCCGGGATGTCCCTGATCGGGGCATACCGCACCCACGGCCATCTGGCCGCTCACCTCGATCCCCTGGGAAGCGAGCCTCCCGGCGATCCCTCGTTGGAACCGACCTCAGTCGGCTTGAACCAGACCCTGATGGCGCAGGTGCCGGCGGAGATCCTGAGGGTGGCGGTACCGGGATCGACTCTCGCCGAGGCGCTCCCCCACATGCGGCACACGTATTGCGGCACGATCGCGTACGAGATCGAGCACATCTCCAGTCACGAGCAGCGCACCTGGTTGCGGAGCCAGATCGAGTCCGGTGCCCACCTCGCCCGACTGAGCCCGGAACAGCAGCTCGAACTGCTCCACCAGCTGGCCCAGGTGGACGCCTTTGAGCGCTTCCTGCGCAAGACCTACCTGGGCCAGCACACCTTCTCGATCGAGGGGGTGGACGCCCTGGTGCCCATGCTGGAGCTCCTGATCGAACTCATCGCCAGGGACGGCACCCACGAGCTGGTTCTGGGCATGGCCCATCGCGGCCGCCTCAACGTCACCCATCGGATCGTGGGACGTTCCCTGGAGGACATCATCGCCGAGTTTGAGAGCGGCGCCTATCTGGGAGGTGCCTCCACCGGCGACGTGAAGTACCACTACGGGGCGGAGGGCGTGGCCCGAACCAGGGACAATCGCGAAGTCGGCGTCGTCCTGACCCACAACCCCAGCCATCTGGAGGTCGTCAACGCGGTCGTGGAGGGGCGCACCAGGGCCCGCCAGACCGCCGACGGCCAGCCCGAACTGGTCCAGGACACCCGCTACGCGGTCCCGGTCCTGATCCACGGGGATGCCGCCTTCACCGCCCAGGGGGTGGTCACCGAGACCCTGAATCTGCAGGGCCTGGAGGGCTACCGGGTCGGGGGAACCGTGCACCTGATCGCCAACAATCAGATCGGCTTCACCACCGAGCCCACCGACGGGCGGTCCACCCGCTACGCCAGCGACATCGCCAAGGGGTACGACATCCCCATCATCCATGTCAACGGCGACGACGTCGAGGCGTGCCTGTCGGCGGTTAGGTTGGCGGTGAGCTATCGCGCAACCTTTGAACGCGACGTCTTGATTGACCTGATCGGTTACCGTCGCTTCGGCCACAACGAGGGGGACGAACCCGCCTACACCCAGCCTCTGATGATGGCCAAGATTCGCAGCCACCCGACCCCGGTCCAGGTCTACGGGGAGCGCCTGGTGGAGCAGGGGCTGCTGAGCGCCGACCAGCTTGCCCACGAGCAGTCGGCTTGCTACCAGGAGATGGTCGACGCTCACGCCCAGGCGGTCGCTCACGGGGCCGAACTGAGCGTCGAAGCCCAGCCCGCCGGCACCATGTCCCAGCACCCGCGGCTACCTCAGGTCGCCACCGCGGTGGCCCGGGACCGGCTGGCCGAGCTCGATCGTCAGCTGGCCAGTTTCCCCGAGGGGTTCAACCTCAGTCCCAAGTTGACCCGCTTCTTCGCCCAGCGCCCGGCCGCCTTCGGGGAGGGCGGCCGCCTGCTCTGGGCCCAGGGGGAGGCGCTGGCCTTCGCCAGCCTGATCGCCGACGGGGTGCCGATCCGTCTCACCGGGCAGGACTCCGAGCGAGGCACCTTCAGCCAGCGCCATCTGGTCCTTCACGACACCGTGACCGGCGCGGCCTACGCTCCAATTCAGCACTTGGAGGCTGCCAGAGCCAGCTTTGAGCTCCACAACAGCCCCTTGTCGGAGGGGGCCGCGATGGGGTTCGAGTACGGCTTCGGGGTCACCAAGCCCCAGGCGCTGGTGATCTGGGAGGCGCAGTACGGCGACTTCTTCAACAACGCTCAGGTGATCATCGACCAGTTCATCGCCGCCGGCCAGGCCAAGTGGGATCAGGAGTCCCGGCTGACCCTGCTGCTGCCCCATGGCTACGAGGGAAGCGGCCCGGAGCACTCCAGCGCCCGTATCGAGCGCTTCCTGGAGCTGGCCGCGGAGGGCAACATGCGCCTGGCCAACCCCACCAACGCGGCTCAGTACTTCCATCTGCTGCGCCTCCAGGCGCTGGCGGAGGAGAGACGGCCCTTGGTGGTCTTCACGCCCAAGAGCGGCCTGCGCCTCCCGGCCGCCACCTCCAGTCCCGACGAGCTGGCCGCCGGCAGCTTCAAGCCTGTCATCGACGACGGCTTGGGCGCAGATCCCAGCCGGGTCCGGCGCCTGCTCTTGGCCAGCGGCAAGGTGACCCACGAGCTGGCGGCCCGCCGCGACCAGGAGGGGCGCTCTGACTGCGCGATCGTGCGGTTGGAGCTGCTCTATCCGTTCCCGGGGGCGGTGCTGGAGGCGATTCTCCAGCGCTACCCGGACGTGGCCGAGGTGGTCTGGGTCCAGGAGGAGCCCCGCAACATGGGTGCCTATTCATACGTGGCCTCGCACCTGCGACTACCCCACGCTCTGAGGCTGGCCTACGTTGGGCGGAGGGCTCAGGCGTCTCCATCGGAAGGCTCCATGAGCGCCCACCTGCAGGCGCAGGAGCGCCTGCTCGCGGCGGCCCTGGGAACCGCCGCCACTGACCGGGCTGGGAGCTGATGGCCGTCCGGGTGGTGGTCCTGGGAGGAGGGCCCGCCGGCGACGTGGCCGCTCTGCGCGCCGCCCAGATGGGGGCCGAGGTGGTCCTGATCGAGAGACGAGAACTCGGGGGTACCTGCCTCAACCGGGGGTGCGTCCCCAGCAAGGCGCTGCTGGCGATCTCAGCGCTGGCCTCCAAGATCCAGCATGCCGAGGACTTCGGCCTCCGGGTGGGGTCACTGTCCTTTGACTTTGCCAAGATGCAGGCGCGCAAGGACGAGATTGTGCTGAAGATGCGCCGTGGGGTGGAGGCGTCCTGCCAGCGGCACCAGGTGCGGGTCGTGACCGCCCAGGGACATCTCGAGCAGGACTCGGTCGTGGCCGGGGATGAACGCTTTCCCTACGACCACCTGGTCATATCGGTGGGCACGGAGCCTTCCGGCCTGCCCGGGATCGACATGGCTCACCCGCGGGTGATCACCTCCGATGGGGTGTGGACTCTGACCGAGATCCCCCGCCGCCTGCTGATCATCGGGGGCGGCGTCATCGGCTGTGAATTCGCCAGTCTCTTCGCCCCTCTGGGATCCGAGGTCACGGTCGTCGAGATGCTGCCGCAGTTGCTGGCGGGGGTCGACCGTCGCACCGCGCAGCAGTTCCAGCGGCTGCTGGAGGCCAGAGGGGTCACGGTCCAGCTGGAGGCGAAGGTGGAGGCGATCCAGTATCGCGATCAGGGTGTGACCGCCACCATCGCCAAGGGGACCGAGGTGGAGGCGGACTGGCTGCTGGTGGCGGTCGGCAGGTCGCCCCAGACCCGTGGGATCGGGCTCGAGGAGGCGGGGCTGGTGGTCGATCCCCGTGGCCATGTTGAGGTCGACCAGTACCTGCGCACCGCCAATCCCAAGATCTGGGCGGTCGGTGACTGCATCGGGGGCCTCCAGCTCGCCCACCTCGCCTCGGCCGAGGGGGCCCGGGCGGTGGAGAACGCCCTCGAGCCCGCTCAGCGGCGTCCCATGGACCGCACCGTCGTGCCCAACTGCATCTTCACCAGCCCCGAGATCGCCACCGTCGGGCTGCACGCCGACCTGGCTCGGGAGGCGGGCCACGAGGTGAAGCTCGGGCAGGCCCGCATGGTGGGCGAGGCCAAGGCGCTGGCGGAGGGCGAGTCCGACGGCTACGTGCAGCTGGTGGCCGACGCCGGCAGCGACCGCCTGCTGGGGGCGACGATCATGGGTGCCCACGCGGTCGAGCTGATCCACGAGATCGGAGTGGCGATCAGCGACGGATTCACCATGGCCGAACTGGGGGATGTGATCCACGCCCATCCCACGGTCAGTGAGGTGGTGATGGATGCCGCTCAGCAGGGCCACGGGGTGGCCCCTTACCTCAGCTGACCTGTGCTCCGGCCGGAGCTCAGGTGCCGACCGGGATTTCAGCTACTCCACGGCCAGGCAGGTGATCGTCCTCATCACGCCGCTGAAGCTCTGGATCCGGTCCACGATCAGGGTCCCGATCCCCTTCACGTCGGGGGCCTGGATTTGGGCTACGGCGTCGTACTCGCCGGTGATGGCGTCGACCTGGAGGATTCCCGATTCCATCCGCAAGCGACGCACCACGTCCATGGTCTTGCCGGGCTCCAGGGTCATCAAGATATAGGCCCTGACCATCGCCACCCTCCTCAACACCTCTCGGCACCTGGAACGGGCACCTGTCGGGCCCACGATATCCGATCCCGGCCGCTGATGGAAGGCCGGGGCGATGGCGGCTTCGCCAGGAGCGGGCGGAGCCCCGCTGACCCACCAGCCCTCGGCTGCCAGGGGACCATGTCATGCCGCTGGCCCACAGTGCCGTCGGCTGGGCAGGCGGGGTCGGGCGGCTGTCCGGCACCTCGAGCGCTGGCCGCCCTGGGTCGAGCCGGGACGGGTTCGCCCCCCGGAGCGACGATCAGCCCGGCAGCGACCGCTCTCCGGCTGCATGATTAGAGTCAGGCTCGAGTGGGATTACAAGGAGGGGAAGGTTGCGCGCGGTCCTGAAGGCACGCTCCGGCCCGGGGGCTGAGCTGGCCACCGTTCGGGACCCTGCGCCCGGGCCCGGGGAGGCATTGCTGCAAGTCGTGGCGGCTGGGATCTGCGGCACCGATCTGCACATCTTCGACTGGAACCCTTGGGCCGCGGCCCGGGTCCGCCCACCCCTGGTCATGGGCCACGAGATGGCCGGTCTGGTGCTCGCGGTCGGCGCCGGCGTCGACAGTCCCAAGGTGGGAGAGATGGTAGGGGTGGAGACTCACGTGGTCTGCCTCACCTGCCCGCAGTGCCTGAGGGGTGACTATCACGTCTGTCAGAACACGCGCATCCTGGGGGTGGACATCGACGGGGCGTTTGCGGAGCGGGTGGTGGTGCCGGCTCGTAATTGCTGGCCCACTGACGGCCGCCTCGACCCGGCCTGGATCGCTTTTCAGGAGCCCATGGGCAACGCTGTCCTCGCCGCTTCCCAGGGCCAGCTGCGAGACCGCGCGGTGGTGGTGACCGGCTGTGGCCCGATTGGGCTGGCGGCGGTCGGGATCGCGAAGGCGGAGGGGGCGAGGCGGGTGGTGGCGGTGGATCGGGTGCCGGCCCGGCTCGCGATCGCGGCCGCCATGGGGGCTGACGACCTGGTCGACACCTCCGCCGGACGGGACCTCGCCGGCGCACTCCGGGCCGGCTGCTGGGGCGACCCCGACGTGGTGCTGGAGATGTCGGGCCACCCGGCCCTCATCAACGCCGCCCTGGAGGTGATCAGTCCGGGGGGGTGGGTGAGCCTGCTCGGGCTTGGCGACGGCGTGGCCTCCATCGACTTGACCACCCAGGTGGTGATGAAGGGGGTGACCCTGTACGGGGTCGCCGGCCGCCGCCAGTTCCAGACCTGGGAGCAGACCTCGGCCTACCTCACCTCCGGCCGGGTCGACGTGCGCCCGATCCTGACCGACCGGGTCTCGATCACCGACTTCGAGCGGGCGGCCAATCTGGCCCGGGCGGGTGCGGTCGG
>JAKAWF010000121.1 GCA_021817025.1 bacterium | reverse complement strand
CGATCTGCTCGAGGAAGCCACCCAACTGGCAACGCGCCGCCAGCACCCTGAAACCGACCCAGAGCACCTCTTGCTGGCACTCTTGAACCAGCCCGATGGCACCGTCACTCCGCTGCTCAGGCAGATCGAGGCCGATCCCGCTCAGGTGCGTGAGCGGGTGGAGTCAGACCTGGATGGGAGGCCCCGCCAGCAAGGTGCCACGCCGATCGCATCCCGGGATCTGGAGCAGGTCCTGCGGAGCGCCTGGGATGAGATGGAGAAGCTGCAGGACGAGTATTGCAGCACCGAGCACCTCCTGCTGGCCCTGGCCGCCCGCACCGGTGGTCCGGTGGCTGGAATCCTCAAGTCCGCCGGGGTCACCCATGAGCGGTTGGAGGCGGCGCTGGGGGCTTTGCGCCAGGGTCAGCGGGTGACCGACCCCAATCCCGAGAGCAAGTTTCAGGTTCTGGAGCGCTACGCGGTCGACCTTACTCAGCGGGCTCGGGAGGGCAAGCTGGACCCGGTGATCGGCCGGGACGATGAGATCCGGCGCACCATGCAGGTCCTGGCACGCCGTACCAAGAACAACCCTGTTCTCATAGGCGATCCCGGGGTTGGTAAGACGGCCATCGCCGAAGGGCTGGCGCAGAGGATCGCCAGCGGGGATGTCCCTGAGACCCTGAAGAACCGGCGGCTGGTGGCTCTCGACCTCGGCACCCTGGTGGCGGGCACCAAGTTCCGGGGGGAGTTCGAGGACCGTCTCAAGGCTCTGCTCAAGGAGGTGACCGCCTCCGAGGGCAGGATCATCCTCTTCATCGACGAGCTCCACACCCTGATCGGGGCTGGGGCGGCTGAGGGCTCGATGGATGCCAGCAACATGCTCAAGCCGGCCCTGGCCCGGGGCGAGTTGCGGGCCATTGGAGCCACCACTTTCGATGAGTACCGCAAGCACATCGAG
Organism: bacterium; assembly: GCA_021817025.1. The sequence continues at coordinate 8,017 of JAKAWF010000121.1, read as the reverse complement.
AGGGACCCGGCGCTCGAACGGCGCTTTCAGCCGGTGTTTGTGGGTGAGCCTTCCGTCGAGGACACGGTCAGCATTCTGCGGGGGCTCAAGGAGCGCTACGAGGTCCATCACGGCGTCCGGATCAAGGACGCTGCATTGGTCTCGGCGGCGACCCTGTCGGCGCGCTACATATCCGGCCGGTTTCTGCCTGACAAGGCCATCGACCTGGTGGACGAGGCGGCGGCCCGGCTGCGCATGGAGATCGACTCCATGCCCGTGGAGCTCGATACCGTGGAGCGGGGAGTGCGCCAGCTGGAGATAGAGCGCCAGGCTCTGCGCAAGGAGACGGACACGGCTTCCAGGGAACGGCTGGCCGCCTTGGAGCGGGAACTCGCCGATCTGCAGGAGGGAGCGGTCGGATTGCGCCAGCGCTGGGAGCAGGAGAAGGCCCAGATCGGGCGGATTCGGCAGCTGAAGGAGGAGATCGAGCGGACCACCTTCGAGGCGGAACGGGCTGAGCGTCTGGCCGACTTCGGCAAGGCCGCCGAACTTCGTTACGGCCAGCTCATCGCACTCCGCCGCCAACTGGAGGAGCAGCAGGCCCAGCTGGGCCAAGATGGCGAGCCTCTGCTGAAGGAAGAGGTGGGGGAGGAGGATGTGGCCGAGGTCGTCTCGCGCTGGACCGGCATTCCCGTCACGCGGATGCTGGAGGGCGAGGTCCTCAAGCTGGTGGAGATGGAGGGCCGCCTGCACGAGCGGGTTGTCGGTCAGGACGAGGCCATCGGAGCGGTCGCCAGTGCGGTTCGTCTGGCCAGAGCTGGACTCCACGACCCGCGTCGCCCGATCGGTTCATTCATCTTTCTGGGGCCGACCGGGGTTGGCAAGACCGAGGTGGCCAGGGCGCTGGCGGAGTTCCTCTTCGACAGCGAGGACGCCATGGTGCGCCTGGACATGAGCGAGTACATGGAGAGGCATTCGGTGGCGCGCCTGGTGGGGGCGCCACCAGGTTATGTCGGCTACGAGGAAGGCGGCCATCTGACCGAGGCCGTGCGTCGGCGACCCTATGCAGTGCTGCTGCTCGACGAGATCGAGAAGGCCCACCCGGATGTCTTCAACATGCTCTTGCAGTTGCTCGATGATGGCCGCCTTACGGACGGCAAGGGACGCACGGTGGACTTTCGGAACTGCGTGGTGATCATGACCAGCAACCTCGGGAGTCCTGCCATTGCCGCCCTGCCTGACCACCCGACCACCGCTGAGGAGGAGTCAGCCAAAGACCAGGTGATGGATGAGTTGCGCCGCCATTTCCGGCCCGAGTTCCTCAACCGTGTGGATGACGTGATCCTCTTCCATCGCCTCAACCTGGTCCAGATCGAACGGATCGTGGCCTTGCAATTGCGGGAGCTGGAGCAGCGTCTGGAGGTGAGGCGCATTCAACTCCGGCTGTTGCCTGGGGCCGTGCACTGGCTGGCGGAGCAGGGGTACGATCCGGTCTACGGAGCGCGGCCCTTGCGCCGGGTGATTCAACGACAGTTGGGTGATCGGATTGCGATGGGCATTCTGGACGGCAGCTACGGCGAAGGCGATCGCCTGGTGGTCGACAGTGGCGACGGCGGGATGGAGATCAAGTGCGAACCCCACAGGGATGGGGAGGCAGCCCCCCCGGCAGGTCCTCCGTCCGATGACGTTGTCGACGTCAAAGCCGAGGTCCTCGACTGACCGGGAGTCGCGCCCCGGGCTACCAGGCCGCCTCCGTTCTGAGCGCCCCCTCTCTCAAGGCTTGGACCACGGCCTCGGTCTTGGATGCCAACCCAGGTGAGACTCGAATGGACTCCAAACGCTTTCCGGCCATCACCAGCTCGCAGGTGGTGCTGGTGAGGTGGGGCTTGCTGGCGGGGCTGCTCTGGAAGGCCCGGAGCGCCTGGCCGGCATGCTCGCGGAGCGCTCGAGGCGACATCTCACCAGCACTCACCTGCAGCCCGGTGGCCGTCGGCCGCAGACGGAACTGGTAGACCCGCCGGCCAGCTCGCGCGCAGGCTTCGCATCGACCGTGGGGTTCATCGGGGATCTCCGGGCGACGCAGGCACACCCGACACACTTCACGTTCAGTGTACGCAGCTGGGCGGAGCCATGGCGTCACCGTCGTCCAGAGGACCACGCCGGGCCAGTGCGCGGGAGCTTGGTCTGGGGATGGGCTGAGGGGTCGCTCGTCCTCCCGGCTGTGGTGGTCGCGACGACGGTGCCTGGCCCAGGGTCGGTGGCGGCCGCAGGATCGCCCTGGCACGGTCCGGCCGGTACTCCGGGCGGGCCAGCCGCTTCCGGGGCTCCCAGTCCAAGCTTGGGGCGGACGTCGGGGAAGAGCCGCCGGCATCCTGGCCCTGGCTGGCCGCATCCACCTGCGGCGCCGGGGATCCGGTCTTGTCGGCGGCTGCGGACGACGTGGCTGGCGCGTTCCAGCGCGATCTCGTGCGGCTGGCCAACCGCGCCTGGTCGGGGGCCTGGGAGCACCCCTCTCAGCCGTGAGGGGGCCCGCTCACCGGGCGGTCGAGAACCGTGGCGAGCTCACCGACGGCATCCTCCAGGAGTTGGCGGCGGGAGGGGGGGAGGTCCGCCATGGCCTCCGTGACTATTTGGGCTCGAGCCCGGCGAATGCGCTTCAGCAGCCTGGTCCCAGACGGGCTGATGTGCACCAGCGCCGCTCGCCGGTCGGCGGGATCCGGGCATCGCACCAGCAGATCCTCTGCTTCGAGCCGCTGCAGCTTGGGGGTGATGGTGGAGTTGTCCACCCCGCTGAAGCTGGCCAAGTCCGAGGGATGGCACGGACCGGTGGCGGCGACTCGCACCAACAGCCAGACGTGGCTGAGGGGAAGGGAGCAGCTGGCCCTGCGCATCACCTCGGCCTGCACATCGTTGCGGCTGGCCCAGCCGACGATGGCCGTGAGCGAATCTTCCAGATCAACCGGCGGCCGAGCTGGGATCGCCGAGTCTTTGACCCGCCCGGCTGGGGGCCGAGGGACAGCCTCCGAGGAACTCAACGGTCGGTTCGAGTCCAGCTCGAGCACTGGCGGGTTCTTGGTCACCTGCTGGGCCCGGTGAACTTGACCGTTGTGGGGCCGGGCGCGATGCTTCCGCGGGGAGCCGGGCCCGGGGCGTGGGCGGCTGCCGCGGTGCCGGCGGAGAGACCTGGCGCTGCGGACCTGGGAGGATCCAGGGTGACGGGCGCGGGGTCCTCCTCGTGGATGTACTTGCCACCTCTCAACCAGCTGGCGGCAGTTGCCACCAGGCTGGCAGCGATGGCGAAGTCGAAGGCAGCCCGCAACCCGGCCATGAAGGGTGCGGAGATCAGGTGGGGGAAGAACGCGCGGCCGGTAAGGTAGGCGACCTTGGCGTGGCTGAGGTGAGGCAGTATCGGTCCGAGCAAGGTCCCAACGGGGTTGTAGCCCAGGAAGGCCGCGAACAGGCTGCCCACAGCGGGCAGGTGGGCCACCTTGGTGGCATAGGCGGCGGGAACTCCCTGCGCGGTTAGCCCCTGGTAGAGGGCGTGGGGCAGGCTCCCGGAGATCCCGATGATGATCAGGGTGAAGAAGATGCCCATCGACAGCACCTGGGCCGAGTTCTGGAAGGTTGCGGCCATGCCCGCTCCCGCGCCCCGCTGATGCCGCGGAAGACTGTTCATGATTCCCGCCTGGTTGGGGGATGCGAAGAGCCCGCTGGCCAACCCGTAAACGAACAGCAGCGTCCCGAAGGCCGGATAGTTGAAGTTGGCGGGGAGCATCTGGAAGACCGCGAAGATCACCGCCGAGGCTCCGACCCCGATGGTGGCGAAGAGCCGGGAGCCGTAGTGGTCGGAGAGGGCGCCCGCCAGCGGCCCGGCGACCAGGAAGCCCACGGTCAGCGGCAGCATGTAGATGCCCGCCCAGAGCGGGGTCTCCGCGAAGCTGTAGCCGTGCTGAGGCAGCCAGACTCCCTGGAGCCAGATGATGAGGATGAAGAGCAGGCCGCCGCGGGCCAGGGCCGCGAAGAGGGCGGCGGCGTTGCCCGCGGCGAAGGGCCGGATCTTGAACAGCGGAATCCGGAACATCGGTTGCTCCACCTTGCTCTCGATCCATATGAAGACTCCGAGCGCGGCCAGGCCCCCGATCATCGCCGCCAGCACCCAGGGGTTGGTCCACCCCATGCTCTGGTTGCCGTAGGGCAGGATGCCATAGGTGATCCCCACCAGTAGCGAGATCAGGCCGAGCGCGAACACGATGTTGCCCCACCAATCAATCGTGGTGGGCACTCTCACCCCGGTGTCGTGAAGTTTGAGATACGCCCAAACGGTCCCGAAGAGACCAAACGGCACTGAGACCAGGAAGACCAGGTGCCACTCGACGGGGCCCAAGACCCCACCCAAGACCAGGCCGATGAAGGAGCCAGCGATTGCGGCCACCATGTTGGTGCCCAGCGCCAGCCCCCGCTGGGTGGGCGGGAAGGCGTCCGTCAGGATGGCGGACGAATTGGCCCACAGGAAGGCTCCCCCAACTCCCTGCAGGACCCGCATCACGATGAGGTACAGGGCGGCCTCGGGGCCGGTGCCAAGAGTCAGTGAGAGCATGATGGAGAAGAAGGTGAAGACCGCGAAGCCGAGGTTGTACATCCTCACCCGTCCGTACATGTCCCCGATTCGGCCCAGGCTCACCACCAGCACCGCCGTGACCACCATGTACCCCATCAGCAACCATAGGAAGAAGGGGCTGTTGCTCGGGGTCAGCGGGTTGAGCTTGATGCCTCGGAAGATGTCTGGCAGCGCGATCAGAACGATCGAGGAGTTGATCGTCGCCATCAAGATACCCAGGGTGGTGTTGGAGAGCGCGATCCACTTGTAGTGCGGCCCCAGGGGCGACTTTGAAGCGCCAGCCGCCGCCACCACCCCGATACCTCGCCCCATGCCGCCCTACTCCAGTGACTCCGCCAGTTGGTTGGTACATACTAACCAACTGGCGGAGCTGGGGTGGCGGGCCACGGCGGCGCTCCCCCGCTGGTCGAACTCCGGGCCCCGGATCCGGGCTGAGGCTTGCCGGGGCGGTGGCAGCGCGACTCCAGAGCTGGCGCCTTGCCGTCGCCGCCTCGGGCCGGCGGCATCGCGCGAGTTCGGCTGGCCGTCCTGGGCCCGCCTCCGGAGGCCGTCGTTTGAGGGCGGCTAAGATCCCGAGATGATACAGCTGTTGCGCGACGCTCCGGCCACCCGCTGGTTGCTGGGGGGGATGGCGGTGTCGTCACTCGGCACCGGCCTCACCTTGCCATTCCTGGTGGTGTACCTGCACGTGGTGCGGGGAATTCCCCTGCCGGCGGCGGGTGCGGCGTTGGCGGCCGCCGGGGCGCTGGGCCTGCTGGGAGCCCTGGTCGGGGGACGGTGGGTCGACCGCTTCGGCGCCGGCCGGATGATCCTGTTCGGGCTGCTGCTGGAGGCGATCGGAGCAGCCGCCCTGGCGGGGGTGACGACTGCAGTCGAGGCGACCGTGGTGGCGGCCGCCATCGGGGCGGCCGAGGGAGTGACCTGGCCGGCCTTGAGCTCCTTGGTGGCGGTCGCGGTCCCGGAGCGGCTGCGGCCCCGCGCGTTCGCCGCTCAGTTCATGCTGATGAACTTGGGCATCGGCGTGGGCGGGCTGATCTCAGGCAGCGTGGTGGCCCTGCCCCGCGCCTCCACCTTCCAGTTGATCTACCTCGCCGATGGTGTCAGCTTTCTTCTCTTCGCCATCGTGCTCGGGTTCGGCCTACGCCACTTTCGGGGAGCCGGCGGAGCGGGAGCCGAGCGAGCAGAGACCGGGCGTGGAAGTTACCTGGCGGTGCTGCGTGACCGTCCCTTCGCGCTCTACCTCCTGTGCAGTCTGGGTTTCGTCCTTTTCGGGTATTCGCAGGTGGAGGCCGGCTTCTCGGTGTTCGCGATCGAGTTTGTGCATGTCAGCCCACGCGTGGTCGGGGTCGCCTTCGCGGCCAACTGCTTCGTGATCGTGGTGGCCCAGACCTGGGTGACGCGTCTGACCGAGGCGAGGTCGCGCACCATGTCGCTGGCGGCGGGGGCGCTGATGGTGGCGGTCTCATGGTGCCTCGCTGGTCTGGCCGATCTTCCCGGCCTCAGGTTGGGGGCGGCGGAGGTTTTCTTGGTGGCGGCTGCGGCCGTGCTGGGGGTCGGCGAGACCCTGGTGTCACCGGCCGCCTCGACGCTGGTCAACGCGCTGGCTTCGGATCGTCTGCGCGGCCGGTACAACGCCCTGGCCGCCTCGGTTTGGGGGGTCACCGGCATCATCGGGCCGCCCCTGGCCACCTCCCTGCTGGCCCTGGGCGACCCTGCTTTGTGGATCGGTCCGCTGGTGGCGGGCTCGCTGATCACAGCCGCCGGGACCGTTGGCCTCGGAAGGGTCATTCCACCCTCCGCCAACACGAGCGCTGCCCGAGCCGACAGCGTCTCGTGCCAGTCGTTCCGATCGTCTGGCCCGGTGGGGCCGAAGTAGAACCCGGGCATGGCCCGAACGGCAGCCGCATCTTGGGGTCCTGGCCCCACGGAGGGCCGCTCTGCCCCGGAGCCCGCTGCCGGGATCCGAGCTATATTGCCTGGGACATGGTCGAGGCAGGTGCGGGTGCGAGCCGGTGGCGCCACTGGCGCTGGAAGATGGCGGGCGGCGCCGCGTTGGTGATCCTCGCCGGCGCTGGCGCCACCGCGATCATGGCCGCCTCCAAGGGGGCCCCCCCGATCGTGCCCCAGGTCGCCATCTCAGTCCCCTCGGGTGCCGCCAGCCCGGCCGCGCTGATTGGGATTCACCTCAAGGACGCCCGGATCGAACAGGCGGTGGTGACCACCAGTGCCGGGGTGGTCATCGCCGGACGCCTGGTTCCGGCCGGTTGGGTGGCCACCCAGCCGATGCCGTGGGAGACCAAGTTCCGGCTGACACTTCATGTCCGCGGCGGATCCCCAGTCCGGACGGTGGTCAAGACCGCCACCTGGGCTACCGGCCCGGCCCCGGTGCCGGCCAGGAGCCTGGCCGTCACGATCTCACCTGGCGACGGGGCCCAGGTGGGGATGGGAGCCACCTGGGTGCTGCAGTTCGCCGAGCCAATCCCGCCGAGTACGCAGGCCGAGATTCTGCAACGGCTCAGCACCACTGAGTCGCTTGCGGACCCCGTCGGCTGGCACTGGTGGTCGAGCACCGAGGTGGACGGCCGCCCCCAGCAGTTCTGGCCCCTGAACGAGCAGGCCTCGCTGTCCGTCGACCTGAACGGGCTGTTGCTGGGGGGCTACCGGTTGGTGAACTCCTCGGTCACCAGCCACTTCACGGTGGTCAACCAGCATCTCACCAAGGTCAGTGCCGTCACTCATCAGATGCAGGTCTTCAACGGCAGCCAGCTGATCAACACCTTCCCGGTAAGCCTGGGGAAGGCCGGCTTCCCAACCATTTCGGGCACGCTGGTGGTGCTGTACAAGACGCCGGTGGTGTTCATGAACTCGGCCACCATCGGTTACCCGGGCCTGTACGCACAGAACGTCTTCGACGACGTCGCCATCAGCACGGATGGCTATTACATGCACTCAGCCAACTGGGACATCTATGACCACGGGCGGGCCAATGTCTCCTACGGCTGCGTCGAACAGAACCCCGGTAACGCCGTGTGGTTCTACAACTGGTCCATGCCCGGGGATGTCGTGGAGATCAGCGGGACCCCGCTTCAGGCCACTGAGGCTGACGGGGAGGGCGACTGGAATCTTCCCTGGTCGCAGTTCCAGGCAGCTTGAACGGCCGAGCGGACCATCTTCGATCGGCCAGGCCGACAGTGGTGAGTTGAACTCACGTGGCGCCGCGGCTGACACCAAGCCGCATCCCGGATGGCTGGATGTTGCCGGCGAGCTTGGTGATCGGACTCAACCACACCGCGTGTTTGAGCGAGAGTTCCCAGTTCAAGGCGGGGTTGCGAACAGTTGCTCGTACGATGCGGTATAGTGAGCAGAGATGAACTTGAAGGAGTGGGCGAGGCTACAGGGGATTCACCCAGTGACCGCATA
>JAKAWF010000120.1 GCA_021817025.1 bacterium | reverse complement strand
CCGATGCCGACCCAGGACCGTCGAGCGCTATCGGGGCCTCTTGCGCCAGCACGTGATCCCAGCACTGGGGACAGTGCCGCTCGCCCGCTTGGAGGTACGCCAGGTGAACGCACTACTCGCCGCACAGCTGGCCGATGGGCATGCTCCGCGGAGCGTTCACCATCTCCGCGCGGTCTTGAGGGCGGCGCTGTCAGCTGCCGTGCGTGAAGGTGTCTTAACCCGAAACGTGGCAACCTTGGCGGATCCGCCACGGGTGCCTGAGCGGGAGCCCACCATCCTGACGGGAAGCCAGGCGCGGAGGCTCATCGCGGCTACTGCCACCGAGCGGGACGGTCCGCTATGGGTGCTCGCACTCGCGACTGGCGCTCGCCAAGGCGAGCTGCTTGGCCTTCATTGGGGCGACTTCGATCCCGAGCTTGGTGAACTGCGGATCGCGCGGACGCTTCAGCGGGTTCGCGGCGCCTGGGTGTTCGGGGAGCCGAAAACGTCCCGAAGTCGACGCACCCTCCTCCTTCCGCCGGTGGCCATTGCCGCCCTTGCCCAGCAACGCGCTCAGCAGCTAACGGAGCGTCTGGCTGCCGGGGCAGACTGGCAGGACACCGACGGTCTGATCTTCACGACCGCAACCGGCTCCCCACGCGAGGGAACGCACGTCACCAAAGTATTCCAGCGGACCTGCGTAGCCCTGGGGCTTCCCCGGATAAGGTTCCACGATCTGCGCCATACCACGGCCACGGTGCTGGCTGCAGCGGGCATTCCAGTGCGCGATGTCCAAGATCAATTGGGACACAGCACGGCGCTCACGACCCTTCGCACCTACGTCCACGCAGTTCCTGGGGCCCAGCGAGCCGTCGCTAACACCCTCGATGGAATCCTGACCGGAGAGAAGTCGGGTTGACTACCAAGGTGCCCTCCCAGCCCGCTATCGCCCGACTGCACCAGTACTTGGTGCGCAGAACCTGGATCGAGTGTGCGGCCGTGGACGCTGGGTTGGAACTCGAGGAGTTCGAAGCTGACCTACTCCTAGAATTGGCCGGACCACCCCTGTTGCCGTCACAATCCTTCGAAGCCCCTCCGCCCTGGCCAGCGGCTGGCATGTCCTGGTCAACAGCCCGTGATCACATCCACAACCTGGCAGATTGGGCATCCCGTACAGATCGCCAGATGGGAGGTCAACCGCCTCGACTCCGCCGAGACGTCGAGCCTGTATGGGCGCGCCGAGCACTTTGGGCCTGGGAGCACTTCGTCCGACACCAAACCTGGGTTGGCATCGCGGAGCGCCAAGCCACACGGTATCCCGGCGATGCTGACCGTTGGCGCTATGTCAAACGCGAGGCAGAGAGAGCCGTATCCACTGCGTGCGGCGATGTGGACCCACCCAAGCTGATGGAGGGCATCGGCAAGATGATGGCGGCTTACGCCGGCATCACACCCCCAGCTGGTCAGCCAGCCGCCCAGTGATCTGACCCCGGGGTCACTTTACCGGGCCCACATTTTGGCCCGGTGACTTGCGATCGGGCAGAGCTCATCCTTGGGTCGTGCGAAGCTCAGCAACGTCACGCGGGGGTGAGCTCAGGCTGGACCCGGTCGAGCTGCGACGTGCTCTAGCCCTGCGCGGCTTGCTCGCCCAGGACCTCTGCCGACTAGCTGGTGTTGCCGAACCTACCCTGTCCGGTGCCCTCCGAGGCCGGCCCGTGAGCGGGACCACGATCGGCAGAATTGCCCGAGCGTTGGCGAACACCCCTCCAATTGCCCTGGACGGCATCGATCGGCTCATCCGCGTCGCGCCGGACCTGAGCCAGCCAGAGTCCGAACCCACGAACGTGGCCGAGGCCAGCCCCCTGCCCACCAGCAGCAGATAGCAGATAAGAATAGGCCTCCAGCGCCCAGCCAGCGCGGGAGGCCCTGGAGTCCCGTGTTCATGTCACGTCGCCCCACGTTCGAGATTACCAGCTCTTCGACCACAAGTTCAAGTCTCTACGGTCGGCGGCCCTCGTGACCACCGCCAAACCGGCGTCTCCAACCCGCCAAGGTCCAGGTGGCAGTGGGAGGTCAGCCAGCCTATCGCCACAGGGCGAGGCCGCCTTGGCCTATGCCGGACGCGGTTGGCCCGTGTTCCCCCTGCACAGCCCCGTCGGCGCGGGCTGCTCATGTGGGAAGGCCATTTGCCCTTCGGTCGGCAAACACCCCCGGACCCCCCGGGGGCTACTGGACGCCAGCACCGATGTGTCCACCGTGGAGCGCTGGTGGACGCAGTTGCCCGACGCCAACGTGGGGCTGCGAACTGGCGTCTGGGCTGACGTGCTCGATCTCGACACCACGGACGCGGTGGTGGAGTTCGAGTCCATGGTGCGGGCAGACGACGGGGACCCCAAGGCGCTCCCCAGCGTCTTCACCGCCAAGGGCATGCACTTCTACTTCCAGGCCACCGGCGGCCAAAACCTTGTCGGGTTCAGGCCTGGCTGGGACTGGCGGGGGGTGAACGGCTACGTGGTGGCGCCGCCGAGTGTGCATGCAAAAGGTAGCGCCCTCTATGAGTGGCGCAGCCCGATCGATGGGGCGCTACCCGCGGCGCCGGAGTGGCTGTTGCACCTGCTGCGAAAGAGACCCCTGACCAAGGCCCCCGTCGAGGAGGTGCTCGTCGAGGGCCAACGCAACGCAACCCTGGCGTCCCTCGCAGGGTTGATGCGCCGCCCAGGCATGTCCGCGTCGGCCATTGAGGCCGCTCTGCTGGTAGAGAACCAAGAGCGCTGCCAGCCGCCCCTTGACGATGAAGAAGTACATAGGATCGCCGTGTCGGTGGGAAGATACGCCCCAGCCGGACCCGCGAGCCTGCCGTGCGATGAGAAAGAGCCCTGGCCCCTCCGGAAGGACCTTCCCAAGCCTGAGCCAACTCCGACGCTACCCGCCGAGTTGGTACCTGGCCCCTGGCGCCCGTGGCTCATAGACGCCGCCGACCGAGCCAAGCTGCCGCTCGAATACCTGGCGGCGCCCGCTGTCGTAGCGGCTGGCAACATCATTGGCCGCCAGCTGGCCATTCGCCCAAACCAATTCGACGACTTCCTCGTGGTGGCGAACCTGTGGGGCGCGATCGTCGGCCCGTCTGGCGATATGAAGACCCAGGCGATCGCCGAGGGCACCCGCCCAATCTTCGGCCTTGCCCGTGAGGCGATGGCCACCTACCAGTTGGAGGTCGAGGGGAACGTCAGTGCGATGGAACGCCTTGGGTTGGAGATCAAGGTAATCAAGGATCGCCTCCACGCGGCGGTGAAGGCCGGAAAGGCCGCCGAAATGGACGACGCCGAGGACAAGCTCCGCGTCAAGCACGAAGAAGCGGCCAAATTGGAGATCGTCGAACGTCGGTACGTGACCCAGGACTCCACGGTGGCCAAGCTCGGCGAACTCCTGCGCGAGAACCCCCGAGGCCTGTTAGTGCTTCGAGATGAGCTAACGGGGCTGCTGAGAATGATGGACCAGCCCGGGCGCGAGGGAGAACGGGAATTCTACCTGGAAGGCTGGAATGGCACCGGCGACTACACCTTCGACCGAATCGGACGAGGCACGATCCACATCCCTGCCCTGTGCCTTGGTCTGTTCGGTGGCATCCAGCCTGGCAAGCTCCGTCGCTACGTCGCCGAAGCCGTGCTCGGGGGCTGGGGGGCAGACGGACTCCTGCAGCGCCTGCAGATTCTCGTCTGGCCCGACGCACTGCCGCCGTGGGAGCGACCCCATCGCTGGCCCGACGGCAAGGCGCGCGCCCGTGCCACCGAGTGCTTCAGCCAGCTCGACCACCTCGATCCCAGCACCCTCTCTGCAGATCAAGGTGCCAACGATTTGCCATTCCTCACCTTCGCACCAGATGCACAGGAGCTCTACGACGCGTTTCGGGATGAACTCGAAGGCCACCTCCGCGGCGGCATCTACGCGGACGCGCCCGCGTTCAACTCCCATCTTGCCAAATACCGTTCCTTGCTCCCAGCACTCGCTCTGACATTCCATCTGATCGAAGTCGTGAGCGGTGGGGCGGCAGGTCCAGTATCGCTCCAAGCCACTCAACTCGGGGCAGCCTGGGTCGACTTTCTTGAGCAACACGCGCGAAAGGTCTACGCGGAGGAGCTCGACCCCGTTCTCAGCACGGCAGCGGTGCTGGCGCAGAGGATCGAGAAGGGCCAAGTCCCCGACCGCAGCAGCTTGCGGGACATCTACCGGCACGGCTGGTCTGGGCTAACCGACCCGGAGCGCGTTCGGGCCGGGCTCACTGTTCTGGTCAGCGCGGGCTGGGTGCGAGTGGTTGATATCGCCGACCCGTCTGGTGGCCGCCCGTCGGAGGTGATCCGCATCCACCCCGAACTCCGGGACAAGGCCGCTGGCCAAGGGGGATCAGAGTGACCTGGCGGTCCCGGTGGCTCGACTTCAAGCCGGAAACGCCCACCCGGGGCGCTGCCAAAACTGACAGAACCACCCGCGACCCCGGTTTTGGCAGTTTTGGCAGTGCTTCCCCTATGCGTTTCCACGGCCAGATTCCGGGGAGCCAGGCGCAATCTTCGGAGGTTCATGATGCTCCAACCGAGAGGTCGGTAGTCGCCAGCTCCGTTGCTAGCGGGCCGGGTGGTGGGAGCGGAGATTCTCTCAACCAAGCCGCCACGCGTCTGGAACAGCCAGGCGGGGCCCTACCAAGACTGACAGAACCCTCCGACCCGAGGCCGGAGCTGGAGGCTGACTCTCTGGCTTGGGCTCACCTGCTTGCCTATGCCTCGACCGACCGCTCGGACTTCAAGGGGCTGTACGGCGTCATCCACGGAGCCCGCTGTGGCGGAGCGCTGCTGACCTTCACCCACGGGCGCTGGAGGATCGAGCCTCGGATCGACCCGGCCGAGCTGGTGTCCGTCTGGCACGACCTGGCCGCCTGGGAGGTGGACCGAGAGCGCTACCTGCTGCCCCACCGTGAGCGGCTGACTAGGCTGCTGAGGTTGGTGCCCACCCCGAGCCGGTTGGGAGCGCCGCCCGACCCGCTGACGGCCGGGGTGGCGGCGTTGACGGCCTTCGACTGGAGGCTCGGGCTGAGCCCGGAGGATGGGCTGACCGCCGAGCATCCCACCGGCGGGGCTAGCTCCGACGCCATCTGGCTGCGAGCCCACCACGCGGAGCTGGCGGAGCTGTTGCACAGAGAGACCGACTGCGCCCCCAAGGAGGGCATGTGATGGCTGCGCCACCCCACTGCAGCACGCCTGCCCGGTCGGCCGATGCCGGCCAGATCCTCGCGCTGCTCCGCACCCTCTACAGGCTTGGCATCGGCCTGCGTCCGGGGCCAGGTCTGGAGACCGTCGAACTCTGGTGGGTGGGCAGCCGCGAGCGGTGGGACATCCCCCCCACCCTGACTGCCGAGGCGACTGCCGTAGGGCTAGAACTGCGCCAGCTCGTTGATGCGGAGAGGGCGCTGGCCGCACGTTGCGCAGCGCTTACCCGCCTGCCGTACCTCCGTCCGGCCATCCCCGGACCAGGGTGGCAGGGCTACCTCGACGTGATCGCGGCCGGCTGCGCCACCACCGCTCCGCCGAGGTGGACTGCCGGGATCGCCCTATACGTGCATACCGTCACAGCTGCGCTGGATGCGGTCGAGGTAGAGGCTCGCCGCGAGAGCCACGCTGGTGACCAAGGCGGCTTCGCGGTTCCTCGTTGAGAACCCAGCCGATGTCCAGGGTGTCCAGGAAGCGCCCAGGCCTAGTTGCCACTCACCCGGGTCGGCAGCCCCTGTGCCCTGGCCACGCTACAGGTCGGCCGCTCCGGGTCGCCTTGTATGCCCGCGTGTCCACCAGGGACAAGGACCAGGACCCGGAGCTCCAACTGGTTCCCCTCCGGGAGTATGTCGCCTCCCGGGGCTGGGTGGCCACCGAGTATGTAGATCAGGCGTCGGCGGCCGACCTTGTCCGGCGGACCGCATGGCACCGGCTGCTGGAGGATGCCCGCCGACGCCGGGTGGACCGGGTCTTGGTCTGGAAGCTCGACCGGGCATTCCGCTCGACGCTCCATGCGTTGAGGACCCTCGAGGAGTTCGATGGATGGGGAGTTGGCTTCGCCTGCCTGACCCAGGAGCTCGACACCACCTCGCCGACCGGGCGCCTGGTGTTCACGGTGCTTGCGGCGGTGGCTGAGATGGAACGCTCCCTGATCGCCGACCGGGTCCGGGAGGGGATGGCCCATGCCCGTCGCCAGGGGAAGCAGATCGGCCGGCCCCGGGTCGAGGGCCGTCGTGGCTTCCGAGCCCGCTGGGCTGAGGTCGAGCCTCAGGTCCGGTCGGGTGCCCTATCGAGGAGAGCCGCTGCTGCCCAGCTCGGGATCGGCCAGGGCACTCTCGCTCGCCTTCTCGGCGGTGGGTCCGACGGGATCCTGCCCCACGAGTGAAGATGGGTCGGGAATCGCTACCGGGGATCCTGATGCCAGATCGACGGCCTCCCCCAGACCGGTCCCAGTGGGGATGGGGGGGAACGGACAGCCGACCCCTTGAGCCAAGGTGCCGCCTACAGTAGCTTCAATTGGTTCCCGGCTGCCTACTGTAGGGGGTCCAGCATCACGGTCGGCTACAGTAGAAACGCCTTCCCAACGGATATCCCGCCAGTCACCCAACAGGTACTTAAGCCGTTCCCAACAGGTGTCGTTAGTCCATGCCCAACACCCGCCTCCCTGCCGGTTCGACTAGCGCCTCGGGGCGACGACCACCGCCCTCAAAGGCCCGCTGGTCAGCTGGTCATCCGACAATCGGGGTCAACGTCGACAGGGCTACCTACGATGTCCTCGACGCCCGGAGACGAGCTGAGGGTAAGACCTGGGCAGCCCTTCTTTTATGCGATCTGACCGACCGGGACGCCGAGCGGGCCTCGACGCGCACCGAGGGCGCAGCCGCCGAGCGAAAGGCAGCCGACCGCGAGCTGGCCATCCTCCGCCGCGAGCATGCGGCGACCCTCGCCGCGGCCGAGGAACACGCGGAAGCCCGCGAGCGGGCGGCCAGCGAGTGGACCCGTGCGGCCGTCGCCGAAGCAGAGGCTCGAGGCCGGGCTCAAGCCGACCCGGCGCTGATCGCTGAGGTGGAACGGGCACGGCAGGAGGCGGAGTCGTGGCAGGCCGGCTCGGTGACCTTGCTCCGGTACTTCGAAGAGCGCGGCACGATGCTCCAGGAGTGGGCCGATGGGCCATCTCAGGCCGCCGCGCTCAGCAGCTGGCTTAACGCCCAAGAGGCGGCGATCCGGGCGACACTTGTCCGGCAGGCTGACCAGCTGCCACTTCCGCGCCAGGTCGCAGCGGAAATCGAGGCGGCCCGCGCGGACGAACGGACACTTGTGCTGGAAGCGGCCGCCGGGCGGAGCGTGGAACTCCAGCGCACCCACGCCACTGAGCGGGCCACACTCCAGGCGGAGCGGGACGCGGCACGGGCGGCATTGGCTACGGCCACCGCACGCCTACACGACCTGGAGACGGTCGTGGCCGGCGTAAACGCGGAGGCCATTGCGGAGCGCGCCCGCCGCGACCCATCGGACTGGCTTCTGGGCCTTGAGGCTGCCCTCGCTCGGGTCGCGGCGCAGCCGCGGCTCACCGCTCTCGCTGCGGCCCAAGAGCCCGACCGCTGAAACAACGCCCGGGTGCGCCCGCGCTCGGCAAACTGTTTGGGCACGTGGTGGTCTCGTCCCGTCCGGGGCCGATGGCGGCGAGCGGAAGCGCCTGGGTATGATCGGGGCGATGTCTCCAGGCTCGGCGACCACCGGGCGACGCATCCTGGCGGCGCTCTGGCTGCAAGACCGGGATGCCGCCATCGCACGCGCCGCTCCCCTTGCGGCGGCCATCGTGGCGGACTACCGGGCGCGCTTCGGCGTCGGGCCGACGTGGCGGGAGCTGAGCGACAAGCTGGGTATCCCGCCGGCTGGGCCGGTCCCCCCGGCGGGCGACTCGCGCCCGCAGTCCGGCTCTGCCGAGTGGATCGCCTGGCAGGCCGGGCTGTCCGAGCTGATCCCGGAGCTGATCGCCACGGGATGGCTTGCTGACGTCCGCGGCACGGAGCGCAGCCTTCACCCAGGCCCTCGCTGGGAGGCCGCCGGCGCTTCATGGCTGGAGCATCAATCGACCGTGCCCAACGTTCCCGCCTACTACTTCCGGCACGGGCCGAGTGCGAAGGAGCATTCGGACGCCTAGTTCCGTCGCCTCGTGCCCATGCCGTCTCTCCCGGCCTCTCTCGGCAGGGAGCGTCAGAGCAGGGTAAAGAATCCTACCCTCGGCCGGAGCCCCCGCCCGAGTTCAGCCAAGGCCGCCTGAGCCCGACTGAACATACGGTCCGTTGTCCACTCCAATCTCATTCCCAGGCTGTTGCTCAGCCCTGGCTTAAGCAAGTCCCTTGCCCCACCGTTCCGGTAGTGGCCCGGCAGGCATGTGCCAATCTGTGACCTATACTGCCGGGGCCGGACCTCCGCAGTACCTACACGGTCCCGGAGCGAGGCTCCAACGCTCACAGTGCTGGCACCAGCCTGGCGTCCAACTTGGGTGGCCCAGCCTCCCAATCGGTAACCCGCACTCCTCGCAGAAGCCAACCGGGGGGTATCGATATCCTCGCACAGCTTCGTGGACCGCGGGAGCCCCACAAGAGGCGCAGTCACCGTGCCTAGGGGAAGTGGCGCTATCATCCGTCACGGACTTATGGTAACCCTCGAAGGCAGTCGCGCGAGATCTGCCGCTGCGGTCAGCAAGTGGGTGCGCACTGGACGGTGGCGGTAGGGTTCGGAACCGCCATACAATCCGGATGACACCGGACTGAGATCATCGAGGGGCCCCCGTGTCAAGACCAACGTCCTCTATGACGGCGACAACCTCGACATCCGCCGCCGGTAAATCCCGGCCGAGAGCCTTGGTCTGATCTACCGCGACCGCCCTTCAACTCGGACCGGAACTACAACGTCATCTTCAAGGACGAGT
>JAKAWF010000119.1 GCA_021817025.1 bacterium | reverse complement strand
CAACTGTCGGCAGCGAGCACCCAAGCCGTCGGGCGATCTCCATATTGGGGACTCCGGCGGCCGCCAGCAGGCATATCTTGGCTCGCATCACCTGTCGCTGGGGCAGCACCTGGCTCTTCGACCAGGTGGTCAGCAGTTCCAGGTCCGTCGCATCGACTTGCAGTGGTGGGGCGGGGTGATTGGGCATGCCCAGAGCATGATCTCACTCCCCATCAATATGCAACTCTTTTGTGTAACAGGAGACTAGATGTCAATTGCCCAGGTGACTTCCGCGGGCCCTCAGAGCAAACCTGCGAAAGCAGCGAGGGGCCGGACCCCCAATCGGAAATGGGACGTTCTTTTTCTGGGAGCGGGCGCCTCCAAGGGCGCTGGCCTTCCCATCACTCAAGAGTTATTGACTCTCCTGCTAACAAGGCGTGCAAGAGTGGGGTCGACTGCCGCCAGCCTCAAGCAGGACATCAGGCACTCCTTCAAAGTCTTGTATGCCGACGCCGGGGACTACGCCTTTGTACCAAATGCGGCCGAATACTTCAGGACGGTAGAGATTGCTTCGCGCTATCCGAACCCACAGCCAGGTGTGCCAATGAGTTGGGGTAAGCTTCAGAGCGCCCTCGCTCATGAGATTGCCGGCCTGCTGAAACCACCCTCCAACCCTTCGACCCGTAACCTTACGGCATTTATCAAGAGTCACGCGCCGTGTGTTGTCATTACAACCAATTGGGATAGCCTGATCGAGGACGCAGTCGCCGCTGCTGGAATGGGTGCGCAGGCAGAATTCGCATGGCCGGTGAACAACAAGGGTCGGCGGAATCCGGTGCTGCGACGTGGTCTAGTCGTGGTGCTCAAGCTTCACGGGTCCATATTCTTCTCAGGCGCGGTACCAACAGGATCATGGGCGCCAACCTCCACAATCCCTCCCAGGCCGTTGATGGCAACAACTGGAAGCGCAGCAACAGTGAATCCAATCTTGACCCCGACCTGGGATGACGCCCTCTTTGCTCTGCGCAGAGCCAAAACCTTGAACATCGTTGGATATAGTCTCCCGCACGAGGACGAGGGTGTAAGGTATCTGCTTCGGGTTGGCTCACGAGGCGCTGGGGGAGCCCAGTGTGACCCGAACGTGACCATTAAAACTACCAACCCAGACCCGGAAGCGCATCGACGGTTCCGTGAAGTCTTTGGGTGGCCCGCAAGTCTGGTGTCGGAGTATTCGGGATGGTGAGCTCGTCGGCTCCCGAGCGCTTCGGATGAAGTCGAGCGAGTCAGCCCCGTTCAGAGGAAGGGATCATTCTGCACTCTGTTGGGCCAATGACTCTCGGAGCAGAAATGCCTCAGGGCATAGACCGCGTCATCGAGGTGAGGGGCCCATCGGTCTTCGCCCGCGCCGTCCCAGATCAGTTGCGACGGGTTGGGTACCATCCCGCAGCACGGGTCGGCCACCGCAAAGGGTGCCGAGCCCCCGGACGTGGTCACAGGACAACCGCAAGGCGCATCAGCGCACCGGCGCCGCGGTTGCGCACAGCGCCCACCGCCTCGAATGTGGTCCCGGCATCCACGAGCACCTCGGGTTGGGCGCGGTTGTTGGAGGTGCCCCAGATGGCGGGGGCTCCGGCCGGTGCGTCGATGGCCCGCTGGGTGCGGCGCGAGTACGGCTGAGCGGGCTGTTAATTGACGGCGACGCGAGGGTCAACCGATGTGCTGATCAGGTGGTCAGCCGGACACCGCTGCCCCACCGTATGCAGCCAGCGTGGACTAGAGGACCGGTAGAGACGCAGGGGCACTGGCAGGGTGACCAACCTCATCGCCCGTCTCATCCTGTTCCACCCAGGCCATCACGCGGGCAGGCCCCGCACCGGCGACCATCCCCTGGTTGATGGCGTGGTAGTCGTCCTCCACCTCCCCGATCCACTCCCAAGCGGACTCCCCGTGCCGGCCGTGCCCCAGAACCCGGCATCCATCGGCTGGAAGGGAAGACTCGATTCGCCAGTCGGAGCGCACGAGCAGGGACTAGTAGACCTGCTCCGCGCGCTCCGCTGGAGATCGACGCGAACTTCGACGCGGGTGTTCGGCGTCCAGGCGGCTGATACGGTCCATGGTCCGATCCAGGGAGGCGGCAACTCTCGGGACGGGGGCTTGCTCGACCATGTACCCTACGCTTGTCCCGGCAATTTTAGGTCACGCGGCGGACTGGGGGGGACACCGTTTCTTAGTCCAAGTCACCTGGAATACTTGGACCGGTCACCCCACCGTCCGCAGCTCAGCTGGCCACCGCCCGAGCCTGGCAATGGAAGGACAACTCTTACTACGGGAACGAGAGGAAAATGAGAGGAAGATGATCACCCTCATCCATCATTTCGCTGGCCGCCTTCCCCAGCCCTCCACCCACACCTAATCCAGTGAAGAGCCTTCAAGCCACCGAGTATGCTACTGGCGCGAAGCGGGGTCCTGTCGAGGGACACCGCGACGTTCAGGGACTCCAGAGTCGGAGTAAGATGGCGAACCTGACCTCCGAGGGCCGACCGACCCACTCGCCAGCGACCGGATGGCGGTATCACCGGTTCCGCCAGCGCCCAAGTCCGGGCTATCAGCAAGATCTCGACTCCCTGAGCGAGGCACTGACTGCGATACATGCCGTCGGGGCGCAAATCACCGTCGGCGCGGCGCTCTCTGCCGTTGATGAGCTGCCATTTGCGCTCGGGGCGTTCGATCCGTCCAGGATGGACTCGGCCCCGACAAATCGATCCAGTGCAGTATCGTGCGTATTGCGCCATGTTCTTGGTCAGGGCCGTACGGTCTGGGACGACGGCAATGGGATCACGCCGGGCGCACCCGAACGCACTGCTGTCCATCTCAATGATCCGGGGGCCACCCAGGTGACGCGCCGCTGCATCTTCGCCTCGGCTCACAACTCACAATTGGGGAAGCCAGGGACGCTCGAGTTCATCAGTACGACGCCGCGTCGCGGCGTCGATCGGCAGCTAATGAGCGGTGCCGAACTGGCTGGGCGCTTCCCGGCTCGGGGGATTATCAACCTCCTGACACTATTGCCATGAGCCTCTCGCGCGTTGAGGCCGAGCTCTGGGCACAACAGGAGTCGGCCGTAACGAGACGAGTTCTCAGCCAGTCCGAGCGCACGTTAGAGGCTTATCGGGTGAATCCCACCCTGGTGCTCGAGCACGCGAACATCGAGCGCGCCACGGCGCAGGGGGGGTACGGCCGCAGGCAGATCTACGAGCTAGTCCAGAACGGCGCCGACGCTCTCATGGGGGTGCCCGGCGGCAGCATCCACGTCCTAGCGACGGAGAAGGGGCTCTACTGCGCGAATGAGGGGGCGGCCGTGGATGCCAACGGCGTGACGGCTCTTCTGAGCTCCCACATTTCGCTGAAACGGGGGAACGAAATAGGGCGCTTCGGTCTCGGGTTCAAGTCGGTGCTAGGGGTCACCGACCGGCCCGAGTTCTACAGCCGGGGCGGCTCGTTCGCCTTTAACGCCGAGTTATCGGAGGAACACATCCGCCGCATTTGTCCCGACTCCGATCGGTTTCCCGTCCTCAGGATCGCGGAGGTCGTGGACCCACTGGCGGCGGCGGCGGCCGACCCTGTGCTAGCTGAGCTCATGGCATGGGCGACTACTGTGGTCAAGCTACCGCGCCACATGGAAGACTCACTGTGGTTGTCCGAGGATATGCGGGACTTCCCTCGTGAGTTCCTCCTATTCTCGCCTCACGTCGGCCGGCTGATCCTGGAGGACCGGACGGCGGGGTTGCGGCGGGAACTGCAGATTCATCGTCACGAGCACGGCCAGCTCCGCCTAGTCGAAGGCGAGAAGTCCAGCGTCTGGCGCGTCTTCTCCACGAATCACAGCCCCTCCGCGGAGGCGAGGAAGGAAGCGGGCGATTTAGCGGACCGGGAGACATTGCCCCTGATCTGGGCCGTCCCCCTGGAGGGGCGTGGCGGGCGAGGGAGGTTCTGGGCATTCTTTCCCACCGAGTACTTCACGACCCTTTCGGGAATACTGAATGCTCCCTGGAAGACGAACGAAGACCGACAGAACCTACTCGCCGGCACCTTCAACCAGGAGCTCCTGGAGGAGGCGGCATCTCTCATCGTCGCCAGCCTCCGGCAGTTGGCGGACGGATCCGATCCCGGGCGGTATCTCGACCTGATCCCTGCGCGAGGACGAGAGGCGCCGAACCACGCCGACGAGTACCTCTCGGAGGCCGTCTACCGGCTGGCCACGGACCGACCGTCGATTCCGGACCAGACTGGACAGCTTCAGGTGCCAGCCACCATGCACCTCCATCCCGAAGGCGTTTCGCGGCACGCCCTCCAAGCTTGGGCGTCGGCGCCATCGCGCCCCGTCGACTGGGCCCATTCGTCGGTTGAGACGCGCGACCGTCGGCCCCGCGTCGAGCGCTTGTTGGCGGCGGTCGGCCGGTCGGCCAGCAGCCTTTCCGTTTGGCTGGAGCAGCTTGTGCAGGAGAGGACGCCCGGGGCTTCGATCGCAGCACTCCGGGTAATCAATCTGGTGCTCGACGGCCTGACGGTAGACCAGCGTCAGGAGCTGGAACGTGCACCGGTTGTGCTCACCGCAGACGGCACTTTCGTGGCGCCACGCGCCGGGACTGTCTACCTACCGGGCGACTACTCCATCTCGGTGCCGTTCACGTTCGTACACCGTGCGGTTGCGGCGGAGCCCGGGGCGCTATCCGTCCTAGAACGGCTGGGCATCACCCCCGTGGATGCCACCCAAGAGTTGGAGGTTCTTTTCAGAACCGCGGCAGGGTCCTGGGACGATACCAAGTGGGAGTTGTTCTGGCGACTGTCCCGCCGCGTGGGAAGTGGGGCACTCAAGGCAATAGCCAACTCAAGGGAGCACGAGGTCTGTGCCAAGACCGTGGCGGGCGCGTTCCGACCTCTCCACTCCGTCTTGCTGCCCGGCCCGATCGTAGCCGACGATGGCCAGAGCGACGCGTCTGCAACGATCGACGTCGGCTTTCACGCGCCGGACCTAGAGATTCTTAGCGCGCTGGGAGCGCTTCCAGCGCCTACAGTCGGGCGGACAATCCAAGGCGAGCCGTGGTTCCCCGAGTACTGCCATTATGCTTTCACCTCCTATCTAGCGGCGCTCCCTCCCGACCACGCCCAGCCGCAAGAGAGCAAGATGGAGTTCGAGCGAGGAACAACGGAGGTCGGTCCGCTGGAGGTCTTGCGCCAACTAGGCGAGGAGGGGCGCGCGCGATTCACCGCATCCATATATCAATTGGATCCCGCGCCGTCGCCTTGGCGTTTGACGCACACGACACGGACCGCCGTCTACCCAACCACGCCCGTGCTAGCGCCCCACTGCTGGTGGGTCCAGCGGGAGGGGCGTCTTCGAACCTCCCTTGGGGTCAGGGCAGTTAGTGGCTGCGTGGCAGACACGCTGCGCCACTGGGACAAGGTCCTTCCAGTCGCGCAGTGTCCGGAGGGCTGGGTCGACGTCCTCGGCCTACCCCGCACGCTCGAGGCCCTCGATCCTGCCAGCTGGATTGAAGCCATGGAGAGGGTCGACGTCCTTGAGGACGATGAGTCTATAGGCCGTTTCTACGGTGCCGCCGCGCGGTTCGTCGCGCCTCCACCCACGATTCGCTGTAGAGTCGGCGTTGCGCACAAGGCCGAGTCGCCCTCGAACATAACAGTCGTGACGACCAGGCGTGAGCTCGAGGCACTCATGCCCCAAGGGGCCCCGACCCTGTTGGTGCCCGAGGTGCACGATGCGACGATCCTTTCAGAGCGGTGGGGTCTGCGGCCAGCGGCGACCGCCGTTCAGACCCAGGTGTACGCGGTGCCACTATCCGCTCCGCTGCCGCTGGTGGACGAGTTTCCGGGCCTCCGGTGGGTCTTGAACGAGCGCCAGGCGCGGCTCAGGCTAGTGCGCTGCTCGGTTCTCCGCTTGGAGATCCTCACGGAGTCCGGCAAGACCGCCGAGGACCGAACGCTGCACATCTCCGATGATGGGCTCTACTGGTGTGGAAGCAGCGATGGCGAGTTGCTGCGCGCCATTCGCCACGAGTTCGAAATCGAGCTCTCCGAAGGCGAGATTGACCAGATCCTAGCGGATCGGGTCGAGCGGGCACGCGATGCCCAAGTCGTTCGAATCAGACAGGAGCCCACTCTCGAAGCGCGGATGCTATCTGCAGTCGGTGCTAGGAATATTCGAAGGCAGCTGCCTGCCGCACTGCTGTCCGCAGTGCAGGAACTGCACGGTCGCCTGGACGATGCTTCGCTAGCGCGGCTTGCCCTCGCTGTCCACGGGGTCGATGCGCTCCACGCCTTTCGCAATGCGCTCGACTCAAACGGCCTTCAGCCCCCGGTGCAATGGGCAGGTACGACAACTGCCCGGCGATTTGTCCGTGACCTCGGCTTCCCGCCAGAATTCGCTGGCTTCGAGCAGGCCAAGCGGGAGCCGCTGCTGGAAGTCGAGGGCCCGCCGCTCCTCCCTGAGATGCACGACTTTCAAGCCGTGATCGCCGAGCGGGTTCGGGCCCTAGTCCGCAGCCCGCAGGCGAACCGCGCCTTGTTGTCGTTGCCAACTGGAGCTGGCAAGACGCGCGTAGTCGTCCAGGCCCTCATCGAGGAAATGGGTGACGGGCACCTGAAAGGCCCGATCCTGTGGGTGGCGCAGAGTGACGAGCTTTGCGAGCAGGCAGTTCAGTCTTGGAGCTACGTTTGGCGTGGGCTCGGGGCACACCAGCCCCTGAACATTAGTCGACTCTGGGGAGGCAACGAAGCGGTGCGACCAGATTCGCCGATGCACGTGGTGGTCGCCACGATCGACAAGCTCCAGGTGTGCATTTTGAAGGATGACTATGGCTGGCTTGGAAGAGCGAGCTGTGTTGTCGTGGACGAGGCTCACGAGACCACCGAGAAGTCCTACAGCAAGCTCCTCGAGTGGCAGGGCTTGGACCGCGGTCGACGCGGGTGTCCGCTGATCGGGCTGACAGCGACACCGTACCGGGGCACGAGTCAGGATGAGACAATGCGTCTGGTGCACCGATACGGAAACGTCAGGTTGGATCAGGACGTGCTCGGAGACGACCCCTACCGAACCCTTCAGGAAGCGGGCGTACTTGCACGAGTGAAGCACCAGGTTCTGGACGGTTCCGCGATCGACCTGACGGACACGGAGTTGGCACAGCTGCGCCGGACACGCCTGTTCCCCCCGTCTGTGGAGGGCAGACTCGGCGCCGACACGAACCGAAACCGCGCATTGTTGCAATCACTCCTCACCCTGCCAGCTGACTGGACGGCGATTCTCTACGCGGCGTCGGTCGAACATGCGGAGACCATGGCCGCCCTGCTGTCATTGAACGGTGTGCCGGCCGCGTCCATTACCGGGAGCACCGATCCCGGCGCGCGCCGGCACTACGTCGAGCAGTTCCGGATAGGCGGGGTCCGGGTGCTTACGAACTATGCGGTCCTGACGCAGGGCTTTGATGCGCCAGCCGTCCAGGCCATCTACGTGGCCCGCCCGACCTACAGCCCGAACCTGTACCAACAGATGATTGGACGGGGACTGCGTGGCCCGAGGAACATGGGAACACCGGAGTGCCTTATCGTGAACGTGCAGGACAACGTAAGGCAGTTCGGGGAGGACTTCGCATTCAGGCAGTTCGAGCACCTTTGGGCACCCCACCAGACGGTGAGATAGTGGCCACGGTCGGACTCACTTCAGAGCAGGAGGCCGTAGTCAGGCTCGAAGCGGACGCGCGGACCCTTGTGACGGCCCCCGCCGGCACCGGCAAGACGATGGTGCTGATCGCGCGGGTGCAGCATTTGATCGGCACCTGCGGACTGAGCCCAGGTCAAGAGATCCTCGTTCTCAGTTTCACTCGTTCTGCGGTAAGCCTCCTACGAGGCCAGCTGCTCGCCTCAGGCGGCGATGCGCGGTACGCGCGAGCCACCACGTTCGACTCCTTCGCCACCCGCGTCTTGAGCGAGTTCGACTTCCAAGGGACCTGGACTGGAGAGGAGTACGACGGCCGCATCAGGGCCGCCACTTCGCTGCTCAACCGAGGTGGTGAAGTCGGCAACCTGATGTCCGGGTTTCGGCACGTTCTGGTCGACGAGGTGCAGGACTTGGTCGGCGAGCGGGCCGAATTTGTGAAGGCTATCCTACTTCGAACTGGTGGCGGTTTCACCCTTTTCGGAGACCCCGCCCAGGGCATCTACAGCTTCCAGTTAGAAGGGGAGGCTCGCCTCCTCGGCTCTCAACTGCTGTACCGATGGATCAGGGAACGATGGGGTGACGACCTGCACGAGGCAACACTTACGGAGAACTTCCGGGCGCTCTCTGCGGACGCGCAGTCTGTATTGTGGGCGGGCGACGAGTTGTGCCAACCCACGCCAGCCTACGACTCAATCCGCCAAAGACTGGACACAATTCTTCTCCGAATGCCGTCCGCCAACCCGCTCGGCCTGGCGGCGAAGGAGTTCCTTCGTGGCGGGAAGAAGACCGCGATACTCACCAGGACGAACGGCGAGGCACTACTGATATCGAAGGCGCTGTTTTCTGAGGGAGTGCCCCATCGCCTCCAGAGACTCGCAGCAGCGCAGGTCGTCGCACCCTGGCTTGCGGTCGCCTTCCGCGGCGTCCCATACCAGCAGGTGGGCAGGCGACTACTGACCGAGCGTGTGGAGACGCTCGCAGCCCAGGGGTTGCTCGTGCCTGATCCTGAAACAGCCTGGCGGTTGTTGAAGCGGTTGGACAGACGGCCACATGACAGCTTACTTCTGCCGACCGTCGCAGCTGCGATCAGGACGGGGGCCGTACCGGACGAACTTACCGAAGTGCCGAATCCAGTCATAACCGTGTCGACTATCCATAGGTCCAAAGGGATGGAGTTCGACAGGGTCGTCCTCGTGGACTTCAATGCCGCCGAAGCGGAGGACGACCTGACCCTGGCCGAGGAGACGCGAGTGCTATAC
>JAKAWF010000118.1 GCA_021817025.1 bacterium | reverse complement strand
AGCCGGGCGGTCAGCGACCCCACCACCTGCCGCTTGGCCTTGAGCGAGCGGCTGAGGGGCAGGTGCAGGGTGAGCTGGAGGCTTCCCACCACCATCTGGCTAGTGTAGGAGCTGGGTCGTCCCTCATCGGGCCCGGCGCAGCATCTCCACCGCCACGTTGGAGATGCGCTCCTGGCCCACCGTGGTGGTGGGGCCGTGGCCGGGATAGACCACGGTGTTCTCGGGCAGGGTGAGGAGCCGGGAGAGCACCGAGGTCACCTGGCGCGCCAGGTCCTGGTCGGGGAGGTTGGTGGGGCCCAGGTCGCCCTGGCGCAGCGTGTCGCCGGTGAAGAGGTGGTTCCCCACCTTGAAGCAGAGGCTTCCCGGGCTGTGCCCCGGGGTCGAGAGCACCTCCACCTCGAAATCCCCGAACTGGAGCCGATCGCCGTCCTGCAGGTAGTGCTCGGCGGAGCGCAGGTAGGCCTTGGCGTCGATAAGGCTCATGGCGGTGGTGCCACCCACCGCCTGCTGCACGAGGTCCTTGGCCCCCGCGTGGTTGCGGTGCCCGTGGGTGAGCAGGATGTGGGTCACCCCCAGCCCCTGGCACTGGGCCACCACCTTGTCGGCCTCGGCCCCGGGGTCGATCACCACCGCCTGGGCGGTCCGGGCGCAGGCCACCACGTAGCAGTTGGCCTCCACGGTGCCGGCGACCCGGACCCGCGCGATCCTGAGGCGGGGCCGGGCCGGCTCTGTGCTCAGAGGCGCTGGCTCCGCTGGTCGACGAGCTTCTGGCGCAGCGCCTCCAGCTGCTCGAACTCCTCCAGCGGGGGCTTCGGCAACCGTTGGTAGGAGTGGGGGAACTTGGCGTGCTGGAGGGCGGCCACCAGGGTCTCCACCTCCTCGTCCGTGAGCCGGTAGAGGTGCCCCTGGGGGACCACGTCCGGGACCGCCTCGGTAACCAGCGGCGCCGGGTACTCCTCCCGCCCTCGGGCGGCCGCCGGCTCGGAGGACTCCTCCGGTGCCTCTTTGGCCGGCACCCGGGTGGGCTGGAAGAGCTGGGCGGAGCCGCTCAGGCTGGCGCGCTTGAAGGCCATCTCACCCTTGCTCCTGACTCAGGGTCATCACGTGCTCGGCGAGGCTGCGGTAGGCGGCAGCCCCGTCCGAGTCCTTGGCGTACTGGAGGATCGACTGGCCCGCCAGCGGGCACTCGGCGAAGCGGATGCTGTCCCCGACCTGGAAGGGATACACCAGGTCGCCGAAGTGCTCGATGACATCCCGGAGGACCTCGTTGGCGTGGACCGTCCGGCCCTTGTGGATGGTGGGGAGGATGCCGTGGATGCGGAGCGTGGGGTTGAGCTTGGTGCGGACCCGGTCGATGGTCCGCCGCAGCTGCTCCATCCCCTTCATCCCGAAGTACTCGCACTGGAGGGGGATGATCACCTCGGTGGCCGCCACCAGGGCGTTGATCGACAGCAGCCCCAGGGATGGCGGGCAGTCGATGATCACGTAGTCGTACTCGGGGAGCAGGGGGTGCAGCTTCTCGCGCAGCACCGACTCCCTCCCGATCTCCGTCACCAGCTGGAGCTCGGCCCCGGCCAGCTCCACGTTGGCGGGCAGAAAGTCGACACCCACCCCCGGAGAGTAGAGCCGGACGTCGGCGGCGGTGACGTTGTGCTCGCAGAGCACGTCGTACACCGTGAGCCGGAGGTCGTCCGGCTTGGTCACCCCCATGTTCACCGTGAGGTGGCCCTGGGGGTCCAGGTCGACGCACATCACCCGGGCACCGCGCTCGGAGAGCGCCGCCCCCAGGTTGACCGCGGTGGTGGTCTTGCCCACCCCGCCCTTCTGGTTGGCCACGGCGAAGACCTGGGGCCGGTGGCTCGGGTGGTGGTTCGAGGACATGGTTGCAGGCCCATGCGGCGCCCGGCCGCTCCAGCGGCCGTGGTGGGCGCGCGCTGCCGTTATCATATGGCCGCCCCGGCGGGTGCGGGAAACTTGGTCGAATTGGGGCGCGGGGCGCGTCCGGCGCCCGGCCCCGCCCCCGGATCCCCCTTTTCCAAACCAGTTGCAGGAGGCAGCCCAGTGTCCGACGTTGGCGATCACGCCCGGACCAAGCTCGACCTGGTGCAGGACGCGGTTCAGTTGGCCCTGTCCGCCCGCTGGGAGGAGGCGGTCAGCGTCAACCTCGAGATCCGAGAGCGGTTCGGCGAGGACGAGGAGACCGCCAACCGCCTGGGCAAGGCCCTGATGGAGACCGGCCGCTTCGAGGAGGCCCGGGCCGCCTACCAACAGGCCCTGGCCCTCAATCCCTTGAACCAGATCGCCAAGCGGCAGCTGGCCAAGCTGGACGAGCTGCAGCCCGGCGGGGCGGCCCAGGTCCCCCGCGAGGCCTCCCTCCCGCCGCGCTTCTTCACCGAGGAGCCGGGCAAGACCACCATCACCCGGCTCTCGCCGCCCTCCCCGATCGACCCCACCCAAGTCGCGGCCGGCGATGCGGTCGAGCTGGAACTGGGCGAGGGCGAGGCGCTGGCCCGGACCGTGCGTGGGGTTCTCCTGGGGTCGCTCGAGCTGCGACTGGCCCAGCGGCTGCGCCACCTCACCTCCCTGGGCAACCGCTACCAGGGGGGGGTCGTGAGGCTGGACGGGGGCATGGTGCACCTGCTCATCCGCGAGGTCCACCAGTCCCAGGAGGCGCTGGGGACGGTTGCCTTCACGGTGCGCAAGGGGAAGGAGACCGAGTACCGCCCCTACGCCAAGGAGGCGCTGCTGGCCCGCGATGCCGAGCCGCTGCAGATCGACGACGAGGACCAGGAGCTGGTTGGCTCCGCCCCGGTCCGCACCGAGCTGGAGGAGGGCTTCGGCGAGTTCGAGGATGGGGACGAGGTCGAAGAGCCGGTGGTGGACGACGAGGACCTCGAGGAGGACGAGGAGGAGTTCTGACCTGGGCGGGGACGGCCGGAGCCGCCTTTAGCGACGCCGGGACTTGCCACCCCAGCCCGGAGTGGCACCCCCCACTCAACCTCAGGGCCCCCACGAGGGGGCCAGAGGGAAGCGGGCCGGGGCGGCGTGGTCCATATTCCGACTTCGACATTGACGGAATGTTGACAATTGCTCTCGGCCTGGTAGCATGGCCGAACGCTCGGGCGGGAGGTGCAAACGACATGGTTACTCGCCTGTGCCTGCCAGAAGCCCCGGATCGAAGCCAGCGGAGGGAATAGATGTCGCGAAGGGAACGGCGGCGTGCGCCCGTGAGGGCTCGAACCGCTCTGTGGGCCGGGCCAGCCCTGGCCATGCTCTCGCTGCTAGTTGCGACGGTACCGGCTGCGGCCCAGTCCAGCACCTGTTCGTCGAGTGCTGGGAAGTGCGTGCTGGTCGACGTCGCCTCCGTGGGCACTTCGGCAGGAGAGTACAGCGTCACGGTCACAAATGAGGCCGGCACTCAGTCGCTGGGGTCCATGGACCTGACCGTTCCCGCCGGGTTCTCCGCTATCTCGGTTTCCGGCCTGTCATTCGGCAGCGCGTCAATCTCCGGAAATGTGGTGGAGCTACGAGACCTCGGGCTGGCCCCCGGGGGGACCATGACGTTCACGGTGGATGCAACCCCGCCCGAGGCGTGCACGGCGGTGACCTACACCTGGGGCGCATTGGCCAAGCAGTCGAACAACTTCAATGGGCCGCCCGGGAACGAGTTCGCGCTGGACACCGACAGTCAGCTGAGCACCACCGTTCCCGCTGTCACCTGTCACCTGGCTTTTTACGAGCAACCCCAGGATTCCCAGGTCGGCTCCGCCATCTCAGGAGTCGCGGGCGATCCCAGCGGGCCCGCGGTCTCGGTCGCGGTCGAAGACACCAGCCTAAATGTGGTGCCCGTGAGTGGAGTGACCATCTCCCTCTCCGTCACCCAGGGGGTGCCGCTGTCTGGGGTGACGTCGAGCTCCACTTCAGCGGGCCTGGCGGCCTTCGCCTACCCCGTCATCGACACCAGTGGGTCGTCATACACGCTGACGGCAACTGCCGAGGTGGGTGGGATCAGCGGGCCCGCGACCTCCAACTCGTTTTCCGTCTTCGATGTCCTTCAGGCCTGCACCCAGGGCAGTGTCTGCAGCGGCTCGGACACTAACAGCGGAACGACCGGCAAGGACTACGCCACAAGCATCAGCGTCTCCACGTCCGGGGGCGGACTCATGGGGATGTCTCTGCTGAGTCCGGATGTGTTGTCCTGTTCGGGGTACACGGCGGTGTCCGCAACCGCCCTCACAGAGGAGCTGGGGGGCACAGGCACCACGACCGTGACGCTATACATCGGTAAGGGCTTGGTCGACGCGAGCCCGAACAACGGCGCGTCCTTCTACCAGATCTGCTTCGAATACCCGGCCAGCAGTGGCTCTACCTTCACCGACTCCAGTGGTGACCTTGTCCCCGCCGGCACTCCTGGCCTGCTGCCGGACTGTTCGAGCACCACCTCGGCTCCATGCGTCGTCTCGCGCAACAAGACCAAGGCAGGCGTGGTCGAAATCACTTTCACGACCCCTTCAGGGGACCCCTTCACGAGGGGGTAGTGACGCCAACTCCATGAACGGCGGTCCCACGGGTGGGGCCCGGGCCGAGAGGCCCGGGCCCCACCCTGGCTAGCTTGGCCCGGACCGTGGCAGTTGTCACGTGCCCCCAGTGTGGGGAGGAGAACCCGGACAAGTTCCGACTTTGCGGCTACTGCGGAGCCAAGCTGGCTCCCGATGTCGCCCCCGCCGAGGTCCGCAAGACGGTGACGGTGGTGTTTTCGGACCTCGTTGGTTCGACCAGCCTCGGCGAGAGTGTGGACTCCGAGACCCTGCGCGAACTCCTGGCAGTCTACTTCGCAGAGATGCGGGCCGCCATCGAGCATCACGGGGGCCTCGTCGAGAAGTACATCGGAGACGCGGTCATGGCGGTCTTCGGACTGCCTCGAGTTCGAGAGGACGATGCCCTGAGGGCGGTCCGGGCAGCCCTGGAAATGCGCGAGCGCCTGGCTGTCCTGAACCAACGCTTGAAGCGTGAATGGGGAGTGGAACTCCAAAACCGCACCGGGGTGAACACCGGCGAAGTGGTGGCCGGCGACCCAAGCACCGGACAGCGGCTGGTCACTGGCGACACGGTAAACGTGGCGGCGAGACTGGAGCAGGCTTGCCCGCCCCTCGGCGTGCTGCTTGGGGACTCGACTTATCGGCTGGTCCGCACGGCTGTGGATACGGGGGCGGTGCAGGGGCTGGAGCTTAAGGGCAAGTCTGAGCTCGTCACCGGCTACGAGTTGCTGGCCGTCCGTGAGGCTGAGGCGATTCCACGCAATGCGACCAGTTCCCTTGTGGGGCGCAAGGAGGAGCTCTCCACCCTCATGTCTGCTTTGGAGCAGGCGAAAGCGCAGGGCCGATGCCAACTGGTCACCGTATTCGCCCCGGCCGGGATGGGGAAGTCACGCTTGCTCCGTGAGTTTGCAGATCTGTCGGGGGCGACAGTGCGGTCAGGCCGGTGTCTCTCCTACGGGGACAACCTGACGTTCGCACCACTTTCACAGATGGTAAGGACCGCGGCCGGCATCACCGAGGATGACAGCCCCGACGCAGCCCGGGCCAAGGTGGCGGGCCTGGTGCCCCTCGCTCCCGACGTGGCTGTCCGCATCGGCGCGGTTCTGGGGTTGGAAGAGCGCTCACTGTCCCTGGACGAGACCTTCTGGGCGGCGACCGCTTTTTTGGAAACCCTGTGTGCCAAGGGGCCAACCATCTGGCTCGTGGATGACATCCATTGGGCAGAGCCGGTGTTTCTCAAGCTGCTGCGCCATCTTGCCGCGGAGGCCAAGGGGCCGTTGGTGGTGGCTTGCTCGTCTCGCCCTGAATTGCGGGAGGAGGAACTCCAGTGGGGGGACGGCGAGCGGCAGAGGGCGCTGACCTTGACGCCCCTCAGCGACGAGGAGAGCCACGCCGTGGTGGCCAACCTGCTCCACGACGATGCCTTCAACCCAGAGGCGCGCGAGCGCATCGCGGCCGCCGCCGGCGGCAATCCCCTCTACGTGGAGCAATTGGTGTCCATGCTCCTGGACGACGGAGCTTTGCAACCGGGCCCCGAGGGGGGGTGGGTGGTGGCACATGACCTGGGTCACCTGGCGATCCCGCCCTCGATATCGGCCCTGCTGTCCGCCCGTCTGGACCGGTTGCGCGTTGATGAGCGGCAGGTGCTGGAGCGGGCGGCAGTCATCGGCCAAGCCTGCACCGAGGCGATGGTGGTCGCTCTATGCGACGCGGCGCTTAGACCTGCCGTCGGCGGTCTGCTGCTCACTCTTGTGCGCAAGGATTACTTGCGGGTGATGAGCTCAGCGGGGGTGAGGCAGGACGACTCAAGCTTGGAGTTCGTGCACGGCCTGGTCCGGGAGACGACCTACCAGGGGTTGCTGAAGCGCACCCGGGCGGAACTGCACCAGGCCCACGTCGATTGGCTCGAGGCCGAGACCCTGACCCAGACCGCGGAGCAGGAGGAAGTCCGGGGCTACCACCTGGAGCAGGCCTTTCTCATTCTGGCAGACCTGGGGCGGGTGGATGAACGGCTGATGGCGGTGGGGCGCAGGGCGTCGAAGTACCTGGTGGCAGCCGGAAACCGTGCTCTCGGGCTTGGCGACATGCAGGCCGCGGGCGGCCTCTTCAGGCGCGCCGCTGCCGTGTTGCCGGAGGACGAGGTGGAGCAGCCCAGCCTGTTGGTAAAGGCTGGAGAGGCTCTCGCCGAAGTGGGGGACGCGGAGGGGGCCGAGGGGGCGTTGCTGCGGGCCCAGCGGGCGGCGCAGACCATTGGCCGAGAGGAGGTTGGGGCCTCGGTTCTAGTGGCACTTCTCAACCTTCGGTTCCTGACCAATGGGGCCACGCCGGGAGCCCTGGAAGAGGCCGAGCGGCAGTTGGAGACACTCGCCCGCTACAACGATCACTTGGGGATGGCTCGAGCCTACCGGCTGATCCTCAACATCCATCTGGCGGGATGCCGATATGTGGCCGCCGCCGAGGCCGCAGCCAGGGCGGTCGAAGAGGTGAGGCGGGCCGGGGACACGGTGCTGGAGCAGTGGGTGGCTCCCGCCGTGGCCGGGTGCGCTCAACTTGGTCCGACGCCGGTGGCAGAAGCAATAGGCATCTGCCAGGACATCCTGGAGCAGAATCAAGGGAACCGCCGCTCTCGCGCCGTGGTTCTGTGGTCGCTCTCACATCTCGAAGCCATGCGCGGCGACTTCGAGGCAGCCCGCGCCCTCTACCAGGAGAGCCGGGCACTCTTGGAAGGCTTGGGGGTGAAGATGATGGCGGCTCTGACGTCCGTGACGTCGGGTCCCGTGGAATTTTTGGCCGGCAATTGGCCAAGGGCTGAGCAGGAGCTGCGGGGCGATTACGATGCCCTTAGGGCCATGGGCGAGAGGAACTTTGTTGCCACCACCGCGGCCCTCTTGGCAGAGGCCGTTTACCGGCAAGGCAGAGCCGCAGAAGCGCTTGCACTCACCGAGTTCAGTCGAGAGACAGCCGCCGCCGACGACGTGGCCACCCAGTTCCTATGGCGGTGCGTGGCGGGAAAGGCTCATGCCGACGCGGGCGCCATGGACCTCGGAGAACGCTTGGTGCGAGAGGGGGTGGCCATAATCTCGGCCGCTGAGATACCGGTTTGGTTGGGCACCGCCCTGCTGGACGAGGCGTATGTCCTGGCGAAGGCCGGCCGACCACAGGAGGCAAGGTCCGCGATACAGGAGGCGCTCCGGCAGTTCGAGGCGAAAGGGGACACTGTGTCGGCCGGACGGGCGCACAAGCTGCTCTTGGCTTCCAATCGTGGTGACCGCTCGGCGCCCGGGGCCGATCGGTCACGCGGGTGATGTCGCCCAAGGGGATCAGGCTGGGATCACCGGCCAGGATCGAGCCGCCACCGGGGTCGGGCTGACAGCACGCGATGACGTCCTGCTGGAGCTGCGCCAGGATGTTCTGGAGGAACTTGAGAGGAATGCCCTGGATCCACTCGATCCGCTCGGCCCTCACCGGGCCGTGGCTCTCGCCGGCGGCCAGTTCGATGACCGCCCGCATGGCACAGTCAGCCCGGAATGAAACCCGCATCTCTTACCTGGGGCCTGCTGCCCCAGCAGCTGGGGGGCAAGTCGCCGCCGCCATCTACGCCGCTCCACGGCCCGGTCTCGCAGGCCCCGGCGGCGCTCAGGTCCGCAGCCTTGAGCAAGCTCTCACCCGCGTCCTGGGCCGGGTTCCGCCTCCCACCGTGCGCCGCGACGGCGGCGGCCCGCGCGACTGCCCTGCGGACCCGGCGCCGCAGCGGAATCCAGGCGCCGCAAGGTGGGAACGGTGGGGCTGGCGGCGTCGTGTCGTCTGCGGCCCGCCCGAGGGAAGGATGTAGGTGGAGAACTACCATGGCGGCCATGGTCACGACTCGTCGGGCCGACATGTTCCTCGAGCCCCAGGACGACCCTCGGGAGAGCGGGCCACCGTTGGCGGACGAGCGCAGCGCGCTGGTCGAATACCTGCGCTGCGTGCGCCTGACGCTGGAGATCAAGTGCCGGGGGCTGGATGCCGAGGCTATGGCGCGGCGCTCCGTCGAGCCCTCAACCATGTCGCTCCTGGGGCTGGTGCGCCACCTGGCCGAGATGGAGCGTCACGCGTTCAGGAACGTGATGGCGGGCCAGGGCGCCGCCCCCCTGTTCTGCTCCGACGCCAACCGGGACGGGGATTTCGACGGATCGGTGGCGGACCCGCAGCTGGTCCAGGCGGCGTGGGACGCATGGCGGGCCGAGGTGGAATTCGCCGAGCGGTTCGTGGCCGCGGCCCCCAGCCTCGATGTCACCGGCCGCGACCGCCAGGGCGTGGGCTCGGGGCAAGGACCGATCTCGCTGCGCGAGGTCCTGCTGGAGATGATCCACGAGTACGCCCGCCATATCGGTCACGCCGACCTGTTGCGTGAGCGCATCGATGGCCGCATCGGCCAGTAGCAGCTGCAAACACTCCCCACCCCCTTCCGCGAGTTTGC
>JAKAWF010000117.1 GCA_021817025.1 bacterium | reverse complement strand
AGCTGAGCCGGCGCCTCGAGCTCGATCCCGGCCGCCAGGCGGAGCCCGCAGGCGAGCCGCTCGAGGGCCAGGTCCTCGGCTCCCAACCACTCGTGCCCGCGCACTCCCCGGCCCCCCGCGCGGACCGATCTGATGTAGGTGGCGGCGTTGCGCAGGTGCCAGTAGCGCAGGGCTCGTCCCCTCCCCTCGAAGCCCAGCCGGCGGGCCTCGGTCGCTCCCAGGAAGCCGTGGGCGCCGCAGCCGACAGCCAGATAGGCCGCCCCCTCCCAGCAGGCCAGGTTGTGGCGGGACTCGAATCCCGGGCGGGCGTAGTTCGAGACCTCATAGCGCTCCAGGCCGGCCGCGCCCAGGACCGCGACCGCCAGGCGGCGCTGCTCCAGGAAGTCGTCGACCGCGGGGGCGGGCTCCCGACCTCTCGCCACCCGCCGGCCGAACGGGGTGCCCGGCTCAACGGTCAACTCATAGCAGGAGAGATGCTCTGGTTGATGCTCCAGCACCCTCCGCAAGCCGCGCTCGAACGACTTGGCATCCTGCCCGGGGATGGCGTAGATCAGGTCGCAGCTGAGATTGGAGACCCCCCCCGCCCGCAGGGCCCGCAATGCCGCCTCGGCCTGGGCGGCGTCGTGGCTGCGGCCGAGCCAGCCCAGGGTTCGGTCGTCCAGGCTCTGCACTCCCAGCGAGACCCGGTTGACCCCCAGGGAGGTCCATTGGCGCACCCGGTCGACCGTGACCCCTTCGGGGTTGGCCTCCAGGGTCACCTCCGCCCCGGCGGTCACCCCAAGACCAGCGGCCACCGCCTCCAGCAAGCGCTCCAGCAGCTCCGGCCGCAGCAGGGACGGGGTGCCCCCGCCCAGGTACACAGTCTCCAGTGGCCGGGCCACCCCCGCCTCCGCCAGCCAGCTGAGCTCCTCCAGCAGGGCGGTCAGATAGCGCTCCTGGAGATCCCCGCCCCCGACCTGGATCGCGAAGTCGCAGTAGGGGCAGGGCCGGGTGCAGAACGGGATGTGCAGATAGAGCGAACGCGGTCGGCCCGGGGGGCCCTCAGCGGTCAAGGGAGAGCACCGCCATGAACGCCTCCTGGGGAATCTCCACACTGCCGACTCGCTTCATCCGCTGCTTGCCTTCCCGTTGCTTCTCCAGCAGCTTGCGCTTGCGGGTGATGTCGCCCCCGTAGCACTTGGCGAGCACGTCCTTGCGCAGCGCGGGCACCGTCTCCCGGGCGATCACCTTGCCCCCGATGGCAGCTTGCAGGGCGACCTCGAAGAGTTGCCGGGGGATCACCTCGCGCAGCCGCCGCACCAGCTTGCGGCCCTGGTTGGCCGCCTGCTCCCGGTGGACGATGGCAGACAGGGCGTCGACCTTGCCGCCGGCCACCAGGATGTCCAGCTTGACCAGCTGCTCTCGCCGGTATCCCGCCAGCTGGTAGTCCATGGACGCATAACCGCGGCTCCGCGACTTCAACTGGTCATAGAAGTCGTGGATGATCTCGCCGAGCGGGAGGTCGTAGGTGAGCAGGGCCCGGTCGCCCGGCTGATACTCCAGGTGCGAGAACTCGCCGCGTCGTTCCTGGCAGAGCTCCATGATCCCGCCCAGAAACTCCTTGGGAAGGACCACCTCCAGCTTGACCCTGGGCTCCTCGATGAACTCGACCAGGCCCGGCTCCGGCAGCTGGTCAGGGTTGTCGATCTCGACTGTGCGGCCGTCCCTGAGCTGGACCCTGTAGGCGACCGAGGGGGCGGTGGTGATCAGCTCCAGGTCGAACTCACGCTCCAGGCGTTCCTGGACGATCTCCATGTGCAGCAGGCCCAGGAATCCGCAGCGGAAGCCGAAGCCGAGCGCCAGCGAGCTCTCCGGCTCGAAGGTGAGCGCGGCGTCGTTGAGCTGGAGCCGCTCCAGGGCCTCCTTGAGATCCTGATAGTCGTTGCTGTCGACCGGGAAGAGCCCCGCCCACACCATCGGACTGGCCTGGCGGTAGCCGGGCACCGGCAGCGGTGCGGGTCGACCGGCCTCGGTGATGGTGTCCCCGACCTTGCTGTCGCGGACGTTGCGGATGGACGCGATCAGGTAGCCGACCTCGCCGGCGCGGAGCTCCTCCACCGCCTCCATCCCGGGCCGGAACACCCCCACCTCGTCCACGGTGAAGGTCTTCTGGGCGGCCATCATCCTGATCTGGGCTCCCGGCCGCAGGATGCCGTCGAGCAGCCGCACGTAGACGACCACGCCCCGGTAGGCGTCGTACTTGCAGTCGAAGATCAGCGCCCTCAGGGTGGCCGCCGGATCCCCCTGCGGCGGCGGCAGCCTGGCGACGATCGCCTCCAGCACCGCGGCCACCCCCTCCCCCGTGCGGGCCGACACCAGCAGGCACTCACTGGCGGGTATCCCGATCACGGCCTCGATCTCCTGCGCCACCTGGTCCGGCTGGGACTGGGGCAGGTCGATCTTGTTGATGATCGGAACGATCTCCAGCCCCAGCTCCAGCGCCTTGTAGACGTTGGCCAGGGTCTGGGCCTCGATCCCCTGGCTGGCGTCGACCACCAGGAGGGCGCCCTCGCAGGCTGCCAGCGCGCGCGACACCTCGTAGGCGAAGTCGACGTGGCCGGGGGTGTCGATCAGGTTGAGCTCGTAGTCCTGGCCATCCCCGTCCCGGTACGGCATCCGCACCGCCTGGGCCTTGATGGTGATTCCCCGCTCGCGCTCCAGGTCCATGGTGTCCAGCACCTGCTCGGTCATGTCTCGGGCGCTCACGGTCCCGGTGATCTCGAGGAGGCGGTCGGCCAGGGTCGACTTGCCGTGGTCGATGTGCGCGATGATGGAGAAGTTGCGGATGTGCTGGGGGGTGTGGGATGGCATCTGGTTTGGGATTATCGCGACCGCCTCTGAGGCCAACTCGCCGCCAGCACGCTTTCCGGTGCTTTCAGGTCCCCCTGGCCGCCCCAAGGACTCGGCCGCCGGGCCGGCGGCGGCCCAGGAGATGGGAGCGGGAGGAGATGGGATGATGCCGCAGTGGGAGCACAGAGTCCAGATCGCCAAGGGCAGGTGGTCCCGGGGCGGCGTCGACGCCAGGAGCATTCAACTGGTTCTGGACGCGGAGGAGGTGGGCGGTTGGGAGCTGGTGAGCGCCGTCCCGGTAACCCAGCTGGGCTTCATCAGCGCCGTCTGGTTGCTGTTCAAGCGCCAGCGGCCGGGCTCGACTGATGGCTGAGATCTCCGACCAGCCCGTGCCGGGCCCTGGCCGGGCCTGGCCGGATCACCCATCCCTTGGTGAGCGGAGCCCGCGCGTCCCTTACCGGATCAGGTTGGTCCACGAGATCGACGACCTCGAGGCGATCTCCGCTCTCCAGGCCAGCATCTGGGGCTCACTCGAGGTGGCCGCCCCCGCCTCGCTGCTGAAGGCGATGGCGTCGGCGGGGGGCATAACCCTGCTCGCGGAGGCGGCCCGGCGCCCGGTCGGATTCGCCTACGGATTCACCGGCAGGACCCCGGGCGGACTCCTCTACCACCGCTCCCACGCGGCCGGGGTGCTGCCGGATGTGCGCGACTCGGGGGTGGGGCGGGGCCTCAAGCTGGCCCAGCGCCGGCACTCCTTGCGGCAGGGGCTCAGCCGTATGGTCTGGACCTTTGATCCCTGTCAGGGCCGCAACGCCCACTTCAATCTCAACCGCCTCGGCGCCATCGCCCGAGCCTTCCACCGCGACTACTACGGCCGCCGGACGGATGCCGTGAACGTCCACGGACCGACCGACCGGCTGGTGGTCGAATGGTTCCTGGAGGAGGAGCCGATGCGGGTCCTGGCCGCCCTGCGCCGGCATCCGGTGGAGACGGTCAGGATTCCGGACGGCCTGCCCGCAACGGCCGAGACCCCCGGCGGGGCGGATGCCCAGCGGTCGCTCCGCCAAGACCTGGAACGAGCCTTCGCCCAGGGGCTGACCGCGGTCGACTACGACAGTGAGACGCGCAGCTATTCGTTCGCGGAGCTGCCGCCGAGCTTCCCCGCCCCGGCGGAGTGATCGCCGTGCTCGAGCAGCTCGAGCTCGCGCAGGACCTCCATCTCGCCGCCGTAGACAGAGTCGGGCAGCCTCGCGAGGGTCTCAACGAGGTCCGGGAACGGTCCCAGCCAGCCTCGCGCCCGCCCCAGCAGCTCGGACCGCCCGGCCGGGTAGTCGACCGCCCCCAGCGCGCGCTGGAGCACCAGCCTGCGGTTGCTCCACGGTCGACCGCGAGGCTCACCGTAGCGCGGGGCCGACAGCCCCACCTCGATTGCCGGTTGGCCAGGGAGGCCCAGGGCGGACCGCATCATGAGTTCCTCCAAGGGCACCCCGGGCAGCAGGTCCGAGAGGTCCACGTCGGAATCCGGAGCCGGCATCAGGGCACTCCCGGCGGCGCCATGAAACCGGCCGTGGTGGAGGTCCCACCTAAGTGGGAGGACGGTCCCCGCGCCACGGCCGGCATTCGCAAGCTACTACCGGGCGGCCCGGATTCACCCATCCGTGACTCGCCCGTCACCGTAAGGGCAGCCACCTGCGACAAGTCGCGACCGATCAAGACTCGCCCAGGATCCGGCTCGCCACCTCGGCCACCTCGCGGGGCCGCTGGCCCGGCTGGGTGCGCACCCGGTGGGCCAGCACCATGGGGGCCACCGCCGCCACCTCGGTGATCCCCGCCCGGGTCAGCCCCTGGAGGGCTGCCAGCGCCTGGGCTGCCTTGCGCGCCACCAGGTCCGCCCGGTGGCCGTCGACCTCGAGCGCGATCGAGAGGCGCGCGATCGCCTCCAGGACCGGACGGGCGACCTCGACCTCGGGCAGGGCCGTCATGGCACGCCCGATCCGCAGGCGCTCCTCCTCCTCCGAGTCGGCAAAGGCGGCCATGAAGCCCTCCTGATCAGCCTCGAACTGCTCCCGCCGTTGGACGATCTCGACCCGCTCGGCGACATTGGTGATCCCGGTCACGTCCACACAGAGCCCGAAGCGGTCCAGGAGCTGGGGCCGGAGGTCGCCCTCCTCCGGGTTCATGGTGCCCACCAGGATGAACCTGGAAGGGTGCCAGACCGATATCCCCTCTCGCTCGACCACGTTCACGCCCATCGCGGCGGCGTCCAGGAGCACGTCGACGATGTGGTCGTCGAGGAGATTCACCTCGTCCACGTAGAGGATCTGGCGGTTGGCCTCGGCCAGGACTCCCGGCTCGAACCGCCGCTGGCCGGACTTGATCGCAGCCTCCAGATCGATGCTGCCCACCACCCGGTCCTCGGAGGCGTTGATGGGCAGCTCCACCACCCGCATCCGCCGCGGCTCGAAGGGCAGCGGCCGCTCGCCAGTGGCCACCCGGGCCAGACAGTCGGCGCAGAGCCGGTCCCCGCCTGGATCGCAGCCGTACCTACAACCGGTGACCACCTCCTGTTCCGGGAGCAGGCGCGCCAGCGCCCTCACCGCCGTGGACTTGGCCGTCCCCTTCTCGCCCCGGATCAGGACCCCGCCGATGGCGGGGTTGACCGCGTTGAGCTCCAACGCCAGCCGCATCTGGTCCTGGCCCACCAGGGCCGTGAAGGGATAGACGCTTCGGTGCTCGCTCACCCTGAGATTGTCGCAGAGCCGCCCGGGCCGGGCTCAGCCCTGGCGCCGGAGCGCCTCGGCCACCGGACGCAGGATCCCTTGTTCGGAGACGTCGAAGAGCCCGAAGTACTGGGCCCCCATCCGCTCGGCCAGATCCTGGCACGCGTTGAAGTTGTGGCCCGCCATCCTGGGCGACGGCCCGGGAGCCTTGCCCAGAGGACCGCTGAGGTGGTCTCGGGACGAGTCGATCACCAGGGCCCGGATCCGCTCCTGGCGGACCATGGCCGCGGCCCGCCGCGCTTCCGCCAGCGGCTCCTCCCCACGCAGGCTGATGTTGCCGCGACCGTCACTGATGAGGACCAGCAACGGCAACACCTCCGAGTCGCGCATGCGCTCGGAGCGGATCAGTTCGAGCGCCGCCACCAGCCCATGGGTGAGCGGGGTGGTACCGCCCACGGCCAGCCGGCTCAGCTGCCTCTCGGCCA
Organism: bacterium; assembly: GCA_021817025.1. The sequence continues at coordinate 2,983 of JAKAWF010000117.1, read as the reverse complement.
GGTCGACACTGGCGGTGGGGCGGAGGACAGCTCGGGCGCTGCGTCCGGAGAAGGAGATCATGGCGACCCGATCGCGCCGCACGTAGGCGTCCTTGAGGAGAGCCAGAATGGCACTTCTGGTGGCATCCATGCGCTGCTCCGCATCCATGCTGGCGGAGGCATCCACCAAGAAGACGATCAGGTTCCCGATCCGGCGCTGGCGGACCTTCTGCCGCAGGTCACGTTTCTCCAACTGCACCCTGGAGGCCTCGGAGGGAGCCAGCGCCCGCCTTCGCTGCAGCTGGTGGGGAGCGGCGGCCCGGAGCGTCGCGTCGATGGCCAGATCGGTCGTCCGCTCCACCACCCGCGCCCCCACATAGCGGCCCCGACGATCCTTGGAAGCCGTCTGACTGCGCCGACCGGCTCCGTGGCGGCGCAGGCGCTCCTTGGGGATTGGGATCCTGGCGACGGGCACGCTCTCCTCCACGATCACCGCCTCGGCCTCACCCGGAGCTGGGCTGCCCAGCGCGGGACCGCTGGCCGCGTCGGCTCCGGAGCGCTCACCGTCCGCCCTGGCGGCGGGATTCCCATCGTCCGTCTCCAGTCCGGACTGGCCGGCCTCCGCCGCCGCCGGCACCGGTTCAGCGGTGGGTGATACCCCCCCCTGCAACTGCTCCGAGGCCTGGAAATCGCCAGCCTCCCCAGGCACGGCGGCCCCGCCGAACGAGCGTCGGCGATGCACCAGGACCAGCTCCGACACCGCGACGAGATCCTGGAGCGAGACCTCGAGTCGCCCCTGCTCGCCTCGCTGGGCCGCCCGCAGCGCCCGCTCCGCCCGGGCCGCCCGCACCATGATCAGATCAGCCCTGTGGCCGACCACCTGCTGGTCCACCGCGATCGTGGCCGCGCTCCGGATCACGGGGAGAGGCACCACGACCTCCGGGAGCAGCCGCCTGGCCGTGATCAGATGGGCCGCGAGCAGCGCGTCCTGCTCGAGGCTCGACCGCTCCTGGCGCTGGTCTGCCTCCATGATCCGCACCCGATCGAGGGGGTTCAGCAGACCGCGTACGTCCACACAGAGCCCGAAACGGTCGAGCAGCTGCGGGCGCAGATCCCCCTCCTCCGGGTTCATGGTGCCCACCAGGATGAAGCGGGCAGGGTGGCTGGCCGATATCCCCTCCCGCTCCACCACGTTGACTCCCATGGCGGCTGCGTCCAGCAGCACGTCGACCAGGTGGTGGTCGAGCAGGTTCACCTCGTCGACGTAGAGGATCTGCCCGTTGGCCTCGGCCAGGACACCGGGTTGGAATGCGCGGGTGCCACTCGACAGCGCCCGCTCCATGTCGATGCTTCCGACCACGCGGTCCTCGGAGGCGCCCAGGGGAAGCTCGACCACCCGGGTCGATCGGGTCGCCAGGGGCAGGGCTTCACCGGCTCGCCGGCGGCCCTCGCAGCTGACGCAGAGGTGCCCGTCCGCGGGCTGGCATTGATAGACGCAATCCGCCACCACCACTTGGTCAGGCAGCACACCGGCCAGAGCTCTGACCAGAGTCGACTTGGCGGTCCCGCGCTCGCCCCGGATGAGGACGCCCCCGAGGCGGGGATCGACGGCCGCCAACAGCAAGGAGAGCTTCATGCGCTCCTGCCCGACCACCGCCGAGAAGGAGAGCGATCCCGAGGTCCCGTCCGGCGCGAAGGCTGCCGCCATCGGTCAGTCGGCCACTGCCGACGACGGCGCCATCTGGTCGGCCCAGGTGGCCGGCAGAGCCGCCGCCACCTCAACATCCCCCGACCGCAGGTGAATCAGCGCGGAGGCCGCCTCCGACGGCGCGGCGCGCGCCAATCCCGGGCAGTGCAGGAGCGCGACCGCCGGGACCGACGGCTGGCTCCAGTCCGAGGCCCGGATCAGCTCCAGGGGCAGACCGCCCGGCTGCTCTCCGATCCATAGCTCCGGCACTCCCGCGACCGGCCATCGCCCAGAGCGAAACAGCAGCAGGAGGTGGCCGTCGGTGGCCAGGCCGCCAACCCCACCAGCGGCCTGGAACAGCGGCTCGGCAGCGCCCAGGCGAACGCCCGCATAGAGGACCAGGGAGTGGCCGGCGCCGAGCTCCAAGCGCTCGAGCGTCCCCGGCTCGGCAGCCCGGAGCGCCCCCTGGCGAGGGTCGCGACTCGGTTCGATCGTGGCCATCACAACTGATATCGTAGGGATCAGAGTGATGGCGCCCCCCCGATGCTGACCGTCCCCGGGGAGACGCGTGCCTGAGCCGGTGTCGGGGGCCGTCGGGCTGGTGGGAGGGACTGGGCCCCTGGGCCGCGGGCTGGCGTTGCGGCTGGCGAGCTCCGGTTTGGATGTCAGACTCGGGTCACGCGATCAAGCTCGAGGGCAGGTGGCTGCCGCTGCCCTCAACCTGCAGCTGCCGCCGGGAGCCGGGGTTGTCAGCGGGCTCTCCAACCAGGAGGTCCTGGCTCGCAGCCAGCTGGTCATCCTCGCCATTCCCTACGAGGCGATGGCCCCGACCCTGTCTGAGCTGAAGACCCTGACCGCGGACCGAATCCTGGTCTCGACCGCAGTTCCCATGGAGTTCCTTGCCGGGGTGCCCCACCCAGCCACCCCTGAAGCCGGGTCCGCCACCGAAGAGGTGTCGCGGCTCTGCCCGGACAGCGTGGTGGTGGGAGCCTTCCATACTGTGGCCGCCGGCCAGTTGCTGAAGCTCGGCCAAGCGCTCGACGAGGACGTGCTGCTGACGAGTGACGACGCTGCGGCCAAGGATCTGGTCAGGGCGCTGGTGGGGAGGATTCCGGGGCTGCGAGCGGTCGACGCCGGGCCGCTGAGTGCGGCCAGCTTCTGCGAGCGGCTGACGCCGTTCCTGCTCCGGCTCAACCGCCTTCACCGCGCCCATACCGGGATCCGGATCACCGGCCTTTGATTGACATCCTCCCCACGGATGAATCCGGGGGATTCCAGTCTCGCCTCGGTTGTCTCGCGGACGGCTCTCACCGCCCC
>JAKAWF010000116.1 GCA_021817025.1 bacterium | reverse complement strand
AGGTCGCCCGCGATGTCGTGACACTCGTCGATCTCGGGGCGCTGACTCAACCTCCCGGCGAGGCTGCCGCCCGTCACGTCGGCCTCGACCCCCACGAAGGCGGTGACGGGCCTCCCGACCGCCCGGGGATTCAGATTCAGGGTCCACCCCTCGATGACCCCGTCCCGCTGCAACCGACGGAGCCGCTCGTGCACGGACGAGGCCGCCAGCCCAGCCGCCTTGCCCACATCCGCCAGGGTGGTGCGGGCGTTCGACTGCAGGCAGCGGAGGATCTTCGAATCGGCTTCGTCCAGATACTCGCTCGCGACTGTGTTCCCGAACTTAATTCGGTCTGCTTGCGGCATAGCACACTCCTCGTCATCATCAGACCAATGGAACTGCACAGGATCTGGCTCAAGACCTTCGCAAGCCGAAGGATAGCCGATAGAGGCGTTAGCCGGGTGCAGCTGGCGGGCGCCGCGCTCCTGGTCGTCGTAGCCCTCTGGGGTGCGAGCTTCGTGGTGGTGCGCTCGGCGGTGTCGGCCTACCCGGTGGTGGGCTTCCTCTTCCTACGCTTCATGCTGGGCGGGGGCGCCCTGATGGCCATTGCCTACGCCCGGCGGTCGACCCGCCCGAACTGGGCGACGCTCCCCAAGCTGCCGATGATCGCCGTGGGCGTGGCGCTGGCAGTCGGCTACGTCACCCAGACCCTCGGGCTGGCTCTGGGCGCATCGGTTGGAGTCGCCGCCACCCTGACCAGCCTGGTGGTTGTGCTCGCGCCCGCCTGGGAGTGGGTCATGACCGGTAATGCTCCCGGCCGCAAGGTGGCAGTCAGCTCGGTGCTGGCGATCGGAGGCACCCTCCTGGTCTGCCAGTCAGCGGCCCCCGCCACCTCCATCGCCCATCCCGCCCAGACCCTGGGGATCGCCCTCGAGGTGGTGTCCGCAGCCGCGTTCGCGCTCCAGGTGGTGTTGGTCGGACGCCTCGGGCAGTCGCTCTCGGCTACCGCCCTGGGCGGGGCGCAATTGCTGCTGGTGGCCGTCGTGATCGCACCGCTGCTCCCCTTGACCGGCGGGATCCCCGCCCTGGGTGGGGCGGAGCTGGCTGCCGTTGTGTTCTCCGCCCTGGGGGCCTCAGCCTTCGGGTTTGCGGTTCAGGCCGCCGCCCAGAAGCACCTGTCCACGGCAACGGCGGCCGTGATCATGGCCACCGAGCCCGCCTTTGCCCTGGGGGCTGGGGTCGCGGTTGGCGAGCATGTCATCGGCGCGCTGGCCATGATTGGCTTGGGGCTACTCCTCTCTGGGGTGTTGGCCCAGAGCGAGGGGCGTTGGCGAGAGCGAGTGCGGCAACTGGCCCTGATCTTGCCGGGCAGCCGGCTCCGCCGTCAGGAGGCTTGACCAGCCACCTCGCCTTGGTGGGCGCCTAGCCGACCGAGACTGGAGTGACCGACTGCACCTGGGGCACGGTGTAGGGACCGTCGCTGGCCCAGGCCAGGATGTAATAGGTGCCCGGCACCAGGCCGGCGGTCGACCAGGTCCAGGTCCCTCCAATCCAGGCGGCCTCCAGAGTCCACGGCCCGGACTGCGAGGATCCCACGAAGTAGGAGTACTCCGGGCTGGCTCCCCCTGGGCAGGTGGCGGACGCGGTCACCCCCACCTGCGCCCCCACCGACACCGATGTCGACGAGGTCGAGACCGACACCGCCGAACACGCACCCAGGCCGCCCAGCTCGAAGCTGGTCGCGGACTGCACCTGGGGGACCGTGTAGGGACCGTCGCTGGCCCAGGCCAGGACATAGTAGAGGCCAGATGGCATGCCGCTGGTCGCAAGGGTCCAGCTGCCACCGATCCAGGCCGCCTCAAGGGTCCAGGGGCCCGACCCCGACCGCCCGATGAAGTACGAATACTCCGGAGTGGCTCCGGGGGGACAGGTCGCGGCGGCCTTCACACTGACGGCCTGTCCCACCGGCGCATCGCTGGGGCTGGCTGCCACCGAGACGGCGGTGCAGCCGGCCTCCCCAGTGACTTCGGCAGTGGCCGCAGACTGCGCCTGGGGCACACTGTAGGGTCCGTCACTCACCCACACCAGCACCTGATAGGCGCCGGATGCAAGGCCCGAGGTGGACCAGGTCCAACTGGGGCCGATCCACGCCGCCCGCAGGGTCCAGCCGCCACTGGTCCCGGCCCTGGTGAAGTAGGAGTACTCAGGCTGCGAGCCGGATGGGCAGGTGGAAGACGCGGAGGCCGTCAGCGGAGAGCCGGCCGCCGCCGTGGCGGGCAGGCTGACATCGACCCCGGTGCAGGCGGAGCCGGAGGTGAGCGCCACCGACTCGGCCTGCTGCACCTGGGGCACGGTGAAGGGGCCGTCGCTGGCCCACACCAGCACCTGGTAGGGACCGGCCGGCAACCCGGAGGTGGACCAGGTCCAGCTGGGCCCGATCCAAGCCGCCCGCAGAGCCCAGCCCCCACTGGTTCCGGCCCTGGTGAAGTACGAGTACTCGGGGACAGTCCCGCTCCCGCAGGTCGCGGTCGCGGTGACGGTCACGGCGGAGCCGCTGCCGGCGGAGCCGGGCACGTTGACCGCCACCGCCGTGCAGGCGCCGGAGGGGGACGACGTCTGCGAGCCGACCGTGATGGTCGCGATCGCCTGGGACTGGGGCACCGTGTAGGGACCGTCGCTGGCCCACACCAGCACCTGGTACGAGCCGGCCGCCAGACCCGCGGTCGGCCACGTCCAGCTGGCCCCTATCCAGGCCGCCCGCAACGCCCAACCCCCGCTCGATCCGGCCCGGGTGAAGTAGCTGTACTTGGCCACTGACCCCGGGGGACAGCTGGCGGAGGCGGCGACGGTCACATTCGCACCCGCCGCCACCGCGGATGGACTGGGGGCGACCGCCACGAAATCGCAGTTGGGCGGGGCCTGCAGGGTCAACTCGGAGACGGCCTGAACCTGGACCGTGGGCTGGACTCCGCTCAGTTGGGTCGGCCCGTCCGATGCCCAGACCAGGACGTAGTAGTCCCCGGGGCTGAGCCCGGCTGTGCTCCAGCTCCAGGACGACGTCGTCCACGACTGCTGCAACGTCCAGGGCCCGTTGGCGCTGGTGCCGGTGAAGTAGGCGTAGTTGGGCACGGCGCCACTTGGGCAGGTGGCCTGAGGAGATACCTGGTCGACCACGCCGGGGGTGGCTTGGGCCTCTCCCAGGGTCACCGAGACCGCAGAGCACGGGGGCGGAGTGTAGAGGAACTGATCGGCTGGGCTGGTGGAGCTGGAGCCAAGCGAGGTCTCAACGACCACGTCCACCGTGCTCGCCAGGCCCGCCGGCGCGACCGCGCTGATGGCGCCGGTCGACTCCAACGTGAACGACTCGGCGGGCACCTGCCCAAAGTAGACCTGCGCCACCGAGTAGAAGTCGGCGCCGGTGATGCTGACGGTGGTGCCACCAGTGCTGGGCCCGTACAGGGGCGCCACCGCCGTCACCTGGGGCGGCTGACCCTGCACCTGAAAGTCACCATAGGGGGCGATCTGGGTCAGGGCTGGAATCGGTGGACTCTGATTGGTCTGCCCCTGCAACGTGGTCCACGCCTGGGTGGCGGTCAGGGTCCCCGAGACCGCCTCCACCATCACCCCGGTGAAGTTGATGCCACCCCCGCCCGCCGCCGTCGGAAAGGCGGCGCTGAGCGCGCTCCACTCCGAGGCCATGGATGGGTAGTAGATCTCCGGCACGGCACATGTCCCCGGGGTCCCCTGGGCGACCGCATAGACATTGGCGGCGGTCCAGCCATCCTTGGAGCCCGTGCCGCCCATGATGTCGTCGCCGTAGTCGGCGAGGAAGCTCGGCGCGGACAAGGAGCACTGCTGGGCCGTGGTGAAGCCGGCCACCTGGGAGTAGTACTGCACCCAGGCGATGGCGTCGGCGCTGTCCCACCAGCCGGAGCTCGCCTGCTCGATGTCGCTGGCCCCCCAGCGAACTATCGGGGCGCCGCCGGGGATGCTGTAGGCCCCGCTGACCAGCTGGTACCAACCCTGGGCCGACAGTTGGAGGCTGGCCGGACCGTACGACGGGCCGGGATCGATCCCGTTCTCGCTGCTGCTGGTACCGATCCCCAGGGTGATTGCTGGGCTCCCGGCCCCATGGTCCGACTCGTAGCCGTCGATCCACTCCTGCACCAGCTGCTGCAGGCTGGAGTCGGGGGTGCAGGCCGCGCCCTCGAAGAGCTGGGTGCCGTACTGGGCCGGGCTGGTCAGGGTCGAACAAGGGGCCCCGAAGTCGAGCACGACCAGCCCCGACGTGCTGGGGGTCGTGGTGGCCTGGCCCTGCTGGTAGAGGGGACAGGCGCTGGTGGAGCCGGGGGCGCACTGGCCGAGGTAGGCGTAGTACTCGTAGTAGGAGGGGGTGACCGGCGGCGGGATGTCGGCCTGCGCTTGGTTGGAGGTGAGCGGCGCCGAGTTCGAGGCCAACTGCATCGCGGGGGTGGCCCCTCCCCGCGAGGGCCGGCCCCAAGAGCAGCGGGTCGAGCCGGTCGCGGCGACCCTCCCCAGGCCCAGGGAGACTGCGTGGTAGAGGCCATGGGCGTCCTCGACACAGGCTGTTCCCGGCCCAACCTCGGCCACCCGCAGGGCTCCGGACCCGGCCAGGGTCACCAGCTGCTGCGCCTGGCCCCGGATGATCGCCACCGCACCACGCGTGGGCTGGGAGGGTGCGCTGCCGGCCACCAGCATCGAGGTGGGGCCCGTCTCCCAGCAGCTGTCGGGGTGGATCAGGGCGCTGCTGACGGGGAGGTCGACGCAGCTGATGCGGTGGGTGGGAGATGGGCTCGCCGCAATCCGTTGCAGACGCTGGGTCTGGGCCGGCCGCTGAGCCGGCACAGGCTGGGCTGGCACCGCTGCCGCGGCCACCCACAGCAGCCCGCCCGCGAGCATTGACAGCAATGCGGCTGAGGCCGCGAGCCGATTCTTCATCGAGTCCACCTTGAGTGAGACCGAGTGCTGGGACGCAGTGAACCAGCCGGCTCACCCGCGACGACCCACCTCGGAGTCTGGGGCCGACGGATGGACCGGTTCGGCTCCATTATGGGCGTTGCCGCGAACCGCTCCCGCCCAGGGCGTGAAGATCCGGTAACAGGTGGCGCGGGATCTTGGCCAAGATGCCGGCGGGCACCGGCTCGGCCGGTTGGGCGAGACTGACCGCATGGCCCAGAGCGAACTGACCATGATGCTGGTGCACGCGCACCCCGACGACGAGGTGCTGGGCACCGGCGGTGTCATCCACCGATACGCCCGAGAGGGCGTCCGCATCGTGCTGGTGACCTGTACCGGCGGCGAGCTCGGGGACGGGCCCGGCGGGGTCAAGCCCGACCAGCCCGGCCACGACGAGGAGCAGGTGCGAGGCATGCGACGCGAGGAGCTGGAGGCGTCGTGCAAGGTGCTGGGGGTCGACCACCTGGAGCTGCTCGGCTACCTGGACTCGGGGATGAGCGGCTGGCCCCAGAACGAGCGCGCGGGATCGCTGGCCGGGACGCCGCTCCCGGTGGAGTTGCCGAAGTTGCTGGCGCTGATGGACCGGTACCGGCCCCAAGTGGTGGTCAGCTACGACGAGCGGGGCGGCTATGGCCATCCCGACCACATCCGCGCCCACCAGCTCGCCAAGGAGGCGACCATCCGGTCCGCCATTCCGTCCAAGCTCTACTACGCGGCCATGCCCAAGTCGCTGATCCGGACCGCCCTGGCCGCCGCCCGCGCGGCGGGAGTTGAGCTGGCCGATCTTCCCCAGATTGACTTCGATCCTGACAACCCACCCTTCGGCGTGGAAGACCACCTGATCACCACCACCGTGGACGTGAGCGGTGAGGTCTCGGCCAAGCTGGAGGCGTTGCGCTGCCACGCCAGTCAGATGGACAACGCCTTCATGCTCAACCTGCCCGAGGCGGCGGTGGCCAGCTTCCTGGGCACGGAGCACTTCATCCAAGCCCTCGGCCACCAGGGCTCCCCCACGCCTGAGGGCGACCTCTTCGCCGGCCTCCGCTGACCGGCCATCTGAGTCAGTCACAGGGCCCCTGCTCCCTGACTGGGCCTCCGGAAGGACACCCGTGGCCAACCGTCGCGCGGCGATCCCCCCCAAGCCCACCCCCAACTCGGAACCGAAGGGAGAAGATGTGAGAGTGACCGACACCCCTGCCCTCGCTCCAGTCCCACCCTCGGGCCAGCAGTTCCACCTTCGACACGGCGCCCAGGCGGCGGTGGTCACCGAGGTTGGCGCCACTTTGAGAAGCTACACGGTCGCGGGACGCGAGTTGCTGGACGGCTTCGACGGCCTCGAACGCTGTCGGGACGGCCGCGGCCAGCTGCTCCTTCCCTGGCCCAACCGGATCGCCGGCGGCAGGTATCGATTCCAGGGCCAGGACTTTCAGCTCCCCCTCGACGAGCAGGACCGGCAGAACGCCATCCACGGCCTGGCCCGCTGGTTACGGTGGGTGCCGGAGGCGGCCTCGGCCCATGTGGTTGTGCTCTCGCTCATGCTATTTCCCCAGCCCGGCTATGACTTCGCCCTCTCCGCCCGGGTGGAGTACCGGCTCGGGGATGATGGCCTGCGGGTGTCGGTCACGGCCACCAACCTGGGCGCCGGACCGCTGCCCTGGGGCCTGGGCGCCCATCCCTACCTGACCCTCGGCAGCCCCCGGGTTGACGATCTCGAGATCCGGGTTCCGGCGGAGCTTCGCCTCCCCGTCGACAGCGGCCTGATTCCGGTCGGGGCTCCAGTTCCGGTCGCGGGCACCGAGTTCGACTTCCGCCACTGGCGCCGCCTGGGCGCACTGCCCCTCGACACCACCTTCACCGGACTGATACCAGACGAGGGTGGGCGAGCCGTGGTGGAGCTGCGCCTGCCCTCTTCTCCGGACCGCCTGCGGCTCTGGATGGACCCCAGCCAGCGCTACGTCCAACTCTTCACCGGAGACTCTCTGCCAGATCCCCGGGGCAGACGCCGCGGGCTGGCGGTGGAGCCGATGACCTGTGCGCCCAATGCATTTCGCAGCGGTGACGGGCTGTTGACACTGAGGCCCGGGCAATCGACCACGTCCACCTGGGGCGTTCATCTGTCCCGGTGAGAGGAGGGCGAGCCGCCAGTCGTCGCTCCCAGCCGGTGGGCTCGGGCCGTCCGCTCTCCCGCCCGACCCGAGGGGACCTCGCTCCTGCGGAGTCGACCCGAGGCAGTAGCCTGGGGCCATGCGGGCGGTGCTCTTCGATGTCGACGGAGTGGTCCTCGACTCCATGGCGATCTACCGCCGCGTCTGGCGGCAGTGGTGCCTGCAAGCTGAGCTTGACCCTGACACCGTCTGGCCGCTGACGCACGGGCGCCGACCCCAGGACACCATCGCACTGGTGGCCCCGCACCTCGCTGTCGAGTCGGAGTTGAGACGGCTCTCAGCCTTCTTGGATCAGGAGTCCTCGCCGCTGCCGGCGATGCCAGGAGCCCAGGAGCTGCTGGCCGCCCTGCCTCAGGCGGGCTGGGCGCTGGTGACGTCCAACTCCGAGCACTTCGTCCGCTCGGAGTTCGCTCGCCTGGGGCTGCCCTGGCCCAGGGTGATCGTGGATGGCGGCGCGGTCCAGCACGGCAAACCCTCGCCCGAGGGGTTCCTGGCCGCCAGTCGGCGCCTGGGCTGCCCCGCCATCGACTGTCTGGTGGTCGAAGACGCTCCGGCCGGGGTGGCCGCCGGACTGGCCGCGGGGATGAGGGTCCTGGCCATCGAGGCGCCCCCGGCCGACGGCGAGCTGGCCATGGCGCACGCTCGTTTTCCCTCCCTCGAGGCGGCGGCCCGGGCGATTCGCAACTGGGTTTCCGCTCCTGGTCCGGAGCACCCGCTCCCCGGATCAGCGGCCGAAGAGAGCTGACCGGAAGTCATCCAAAGTCTGATCAGGTGTGGAAAAAGGTCGTCAGGGCCCGCACCATCAGCGCCGGATCCTCGGCGCCGGCCAGCTCGCGGGCGGAATGCATCGCCAGCTGCGCCATGCCGACGTCGACGGTGTCGACTCCGAGACGGGCGGCCATGATGGGCCCGATCGTGCTGCCACAGGGGATGTCGCCACGGCTCACGTAGCGCTGCACCGGCACCCCCGCCAGCTCGCAGGCGGCGGCGAAGTCGGCCGCCCCGATGGCGTCCGTGGCATAGCGCTGGTTGGCGTTGATCTTGATCGCGGGGCCCCCGTTGAGGCGCAGCATATGCCCAGGCTCGTACCGCTCCTGATAGTTCGGATGCACCGCATGGGCCATGTCGGCGGAGACGCCCAGCGACCCCGCCAGCGCTCTTAGGAACTCCGCCCGACCGCCCCCGCGGGCCGCCACCACCCGCTCCAGCACCGAGGCCAGCAGGGCGCCGCCGGCCCCCGACGAGCTCTGGCTGCCGACCTCCTCGTGGTCGAACAGGCAGATGACGGCGGCGTGGCCGGCGCCGGCCGCCTCGCGATGCTCGATCAGCGCCCGGGTGGCGGTGTAGACGCTGCCCAGGTTGTCGAGTCGGGCGGTGCTGACGAACTCATCGCCAGCCCCGCTGAGCGTCCCCGGGAGCAGGTCGTGAGCCATCAGGTCCCAGCTCAGGATCCGCGCCTGGGGCACTTCCAGGGCGGTCCCAAGCAGCTCGGCCAGGGAGAGTGAATCGGGACTCTCGAGCCCCCAGATCGGAACCAGCTGGCTCTGGGGATTGAGCCGGACCCCGTTCTCCAACACGGAGTGATCCAGATGCGGTGCCAGCTGGGGGATGCGCAGCAGGGGACGGTCGAGCCGCACCAGCCGAACCTGCCGTCCGGAGCCCACGGCCACCACCACCCGGCCCGACACCCCGAGATCGCGGTCCAACCAGGAGTTGGTGAGGGCGGCCCCGTACACGTCGACGGCCAGCTGGCGATAGCCCAGACTGACCGTCGCGGGGTTGGGGCGAAGCCGGAGGTTGGGGCTGTCCGTGTGGGCCCCGACCAAGCGCATGCCGGTCTCAGGCGGCGCCGCGGCGGGCACCTGCCAGGCGACCAGGGTCCCACCGTGGATCAGGTAGTGGCTACCTCCCGGGGGTTGCGAACAGTTGCTCGTACGATGCGGTATAGTGAGCAGAGATGAACTTGAAGGAGTGGGCGAGGCTACAGGGGATTCACCCAGTGACCGCATACCGGTGGTTCCGGGATGGGAAGCTGCCA
>JAKAWF010000115.1 GCA_021817025.1 bacterium | reverse complement strand
GATCTATGGAGCAGCTGGCCGGCGACGCGGCGGGGGTGATCGCCGCTCTGGCGCCGGGCGGGGCCGCCGTCTTCGGCGTCTCGATGGGGGGGATGGTGGCCCAGCACCTGGCCGCCCGGCATGGGGACCGGGTCAACTCCCTGGTTCTGGGCTGCACCGGCCCCGGCGGCCGCCTGGCTGTGCGCGCCGACCCGGAGGACACCCGGCTGCTCCTGGGCGGGGACGCCCGAGACCCGGGCATGGCCTACCGGGTTGCCTGCCAGGTCCTGTACGAGCGCGGCTTCGCCGCGGCCCACCCCGATGTCATCGAGGACGCCGTGCGCTGGCGCGCCACCCACCCGGTGCGCCCCGGGGTCTTTGCCGCCCAGTGGTCCGCAATCCGCCACCACGACATTGGCCCCTGGCTCTCCCGGATCTCCGCGCCCACGCTGCTGCTCCATGGCACCGCCGACCGGGTCATGCCAGCCGGCAATTCTTCGCGCCTTCAGGAGGGGATTGAGGGATCGGTGGTGGAGTGGCTGCCGGGCCGGGGCCACATGTTCTTCCAGGAGGATCCGGCGACCACCCTCCGCCTCTTGCGGAAGTACTTGCGTCCCCGGGTGGCGAGCGGCCTCGGCTGATCATTGGACCCTCGTCGCAAGGGGGGCGCGGCCGGATACAATCGGAGTTCGCGCTGGATCGGGCGAAGGCGCACCACGCATGCCAAGGAGGAGAGGTCCACTGTCGGAAGTAAAGCTGCGGGAAGGGGAGTCCTTCGAGAGCGCTCTGCGCCGCTTCAACAAGAAGATCAAGCAGAACGGCATCCTCACCGAGGTGCGCCGCCGGGAGTTCTACGAGAAGCCCAGCGTCCGTCGCAAGAAGAAGACCATGGCGGCGCGCAAGCGGCGGGCCAAGCAGGTCTGAGGTCCGGGGTCAGCCCCCGGGTCATTCTCAGCCGTTCCCTCACCCCCTCGGAGCGAGCGCTGGCTCGGTCCGCCGGCCTCGATCAACTCCTGGCGGGGGCGACGGAGGACCTCGGGATACCCGCAGGGTCGCTCAACTGTCGCCTCACCGGTACCAGGGAGATCACCCGGTTGAACCGGGCCTTCTCGGGTCAGGACGCCAGCACTGACGTACTCGCGTTTCCGGCCCGCGAGACGGCCGTCGGCTTTGACTTCACCTTGCCCCCCGGGCTGGTGCCCGAGCTGGGGGACATCGTGATCTCGGTCCCCGAAGCCCTTGGGAACGCGCCCCAGAGGCCAGTTGAGGAGCTGAGGCTCCTGGCCGTCCACGGCCTGCTCCACGTTCTGGGGTATGACCACCACGGGGCCGAGGAGGCCAGGCGCATGACCGTGGAGACCCGGCGGCTGCTGGGGCTGGCGGCCACCCGCCGCGGGGAGGCCCGTCCCAGGGTGCCAAAGCTGGTGCCTGCGGCACGGTGAACTCGGCTCCGTTTGCGCCTCAACTCGGGCCGATCCTGGTCATCGGGCTCGGCAACCCCGGGGCAGCCTACGACGGGCAGCGGCACAACGTCGGCTCTCGGGTTGTCGAGTTGCTGGCGGCTCGGCTCGGGGTGCGGCTCAGGGCCGGCCGCTCCCCGGCCTGGACCGGCCGGGGCGAGCACGCCGGGCGAGAGATCGTCCTGGCCCGCCCCCGCACCTACATGAACGAATCGGGAATCGCCGGAGCCAGGCTCCTCCGAGATCTAGGGCTTACGCTCGAGCAGATGCTCGTGGTGTATGACGATCTCGACCTGCCAGTGGGTAGGCTGCGGCTCCGCCGGTCTGGGAGCCCGGGGGGCCACAATGGCCTGCGCTCCCTGCAGGCACACCTACGGTCCCAGGAGTTCGCTCGACTCCGCGTGGGGATCGGGCGCCCACCTCCCGGGGTCGATCCGATCGAATACGTGCTCGGCCGCCCGGCGGGCGAGGAGAGGGAGCTGCTGGAGGGTGCCTGCGGCCGCGCCGCCGATGCCGCCCTCTCGGTGATAGAGCGTGGGTTGGAGGCGACCATGAGCGAGTACAACCGGGGCGCGGGTGGGAACGAGATTGGCTGATTCCGCCGACTCTCTTCTGGACCGGCTGGCCCGCGGTGAGCTGGGCACGCGCAGCCGGGAGTTCTCTCAGGGATCCCCATCCTGCGGCCGGATCGGCGGCGTGACCCACCCCGGGGCTGTCCTGCTGGCCGCCATCTGGTTGCGCCTTGTGGGGCGCACCGTCTGCCTCATCGTGGACTCGCCGGAGCAGGCGTTCTCTGAGGCGCGGACCTGGCTCGGTTCCGGCGACGACGAGGTCTGCCTCTTCCCCGCCCCCGACGTGCTTCCCTTCGACCGGGTGGCCCCGGCGGCGGCGGTTCTGCGTCACCGGCTGGGGACTCTGAGACGAGTCAGAACGGGCCCGCCGCCCCTGGTCGTCACTTCCCTGGAGGCGATCGCGCGGCCCACCATGGCACCCGACTGGGTGGGCTCGTGGCTGGCTGGCCTGGAGGTCGGCAGCCAGATTGCACCCGCAGAGTTCGCCCGCCTCCTGATGGAGGCCGGCTACCGCCATGAACCGGTGGCCCTGACCCCTGGTGACTTCTCCCGCCGGGGCGGCATCGTCGACTGCTTCCCTCTGGACAGCCGCCCCTGGCGCGCGGAGTGGGATGGAGATGTGGTTGCCGGGCTCTGGAGGTTGGACCCGGAGACGCAGGGTTCGAGGGCACGCCTGGATCGGGTTTCCTTAATGCCGGCCCGGGAGTTCCCCATGGACGCAGCCGCTCTGGCGCGCGCCGCGGACCGGCTGCGCGCCACTCAACTCGAGGGACTGCGCGACGACGTTCGCGAGCGCTGGCAGGCGGAGCTGGCCCGACTGGAGGAGGGCGTGCAGCCCGACTCTCTGGACACGCTGGCCCCCCTGCTGGCGGAGCCGGGGAACTCCCTGCTCGCCCATCTGCCCGGAGATACCGTCTTCATATCCGATCGCTGGCCGCGCCTGAGCCGCTCCCTGGAGGCATGGGTCGAGGAGGTCCGGGCCATCAAGGAGGCGGAGACGGCGAGGGGCGAGTTGCCAGTGGACCTCCCACTCGCGTTGGTTCCTCTTCAGGACGTTGAGGATCGGCTGGGATCCTCCCACTGGGTCGACTTGAGCCGGGAGGCGGTGGACGGCCCGGGCCTGGTGAGGGACCTCGGAATGGGTTCGGTTCCTGCCTTCAACGGCGACCTTGAGGCCTTCGCCAGCTGGGCCAGGGAGTTCACCGGAGGGGGCGGGGCTCTGCTGCAGATCGGCCTCCAGGAGGAGCGGGTCGTCGAGCTGGCCTCCGAGCTCAGGCTGGATCCCATCCTGGTGCCGGAGTTCCGTCTTGACCTGACCCCCGTACTTCCTGGGCGGCTGACGGTGGCGCCCGGGGATCTGGGGGGTGGGTTGGTGGTGGGCGAGGTCGGCGTCCTTGCGGACGCCGACCTCTTTGGTGCCCAGAAGCGGCGGCCGTCCAACTTGGTTCGGACCGTGCACCGGGCAGAGTCCAGCCACCAGGGGCGTCTACATCAGGCCGGTCCCGTGACGCCTGAGGCGGGGTTGCTTGGGTTTGAACTCCAGGCCGGCGACGTGGTGGTGCACCGGGACCACGGCGTGGGCCGCTTCCTGGGCATGAGGCTGGTGAGCGACGACGAGGGGGAACGCGAGTACATGCAGCTGGAGTACGCCGACGGGCATCGCCTATATGTGCCCGCCGAGCACCTGGACCGGATCCAGCGGTATGTCGGTGGGGTGGGGGCCAGCCCTCAGCTCTCCCGTCTGGGTACGGGGGAGTGGGAGCGGACCCGCCGAGGGGTGCGGCGCCGGATCGACCAGATCGCCGAGGAGCTGGTCGAGCTTTACTCGCGCCGACAGCAGGCCAAGGGGCACGCCTTCGCCCCCGACTCGCGCTGGCAGCAGGAGCTGGAGGCCTCCTTCCCCTACCAGGAGACGCGCGATCAGATGCTGGTCCTGGAGGACATCAAGCGGGACATGGAGGCGGAGCGGCCCATGGACCGCCTGCTCTGCGGCGACGTGGGCTTCGGGAAGACCGAGATCGCCCTGCGGGCCGCCTTCAAGGCGGTCGAGGACGGCTGGCAGGTGGCGGTGCTCGTTCCCACCACCGTCCTGGCCCAGCAGCACTATCTGACCTTCAAGGAGCGACTGCGGGCGTTCCCCGTGGTGGTGGAGCAGCTCTCGCGGCTGCGGTCGGAGGAGGAGGCCACCGGCGTCCTCTCCGGTCTGGCGGCGGGTACGGTCGACATCGTGATCGGCACCCACCGGTTGCTCCAGAAGGACGTTCGCTTCAAGCGGCTGGGGCTGGCCATCCTCGATGAGGAGCAGCGCTTCGGTGTGCTCCAGAAGGAGCGGCTCAAGCAGCTGCGGACAGCGGTGGATGTGCTCTCGCTCTCGGCAACCCCGATCCCCCGCACGCTGCACATGGCGCTGGCCGGCATCCGCGACCTCTCGGTCATCCGCACTCCGCCCGAGGGCCGTCTCCCGATCCGCACCTACGTGACCGCCAAGGAGGAGGGGCTGGTGCAGGACGTGATCCGCCGCGAGCTGGCCCGGAGGGGCCAGGTGTACTACGTTCACAATCGGGTCCAGACCATGGTGCGGGAGGTCGAGCTCGTCCGCCGGCTGGTGCCGGAGGCCCGGGTGGCGGTGGCGCATGGCCAGATGGAGGAGAGGGAGCTGGCCCGAGCCATGGTGGCCTTCGGCTCGGGTGAGGTGGACGTCCTCTGCTGCACCACCATCATCGAAAATGGGCTGGACATCCCCAACGCCAACACCCTCGTGGTGGACGACGCCTCGCGCCTGGGGCTGGCCCAGCTCTACCAGCTCCGCGGCCGGGTGGGACGGTCGGGTCAGCGGGCCTACGCCTACTTTCTCTATGACCCCGACCGTTCGCTCACCGAGCAGGCCGACAAGCGGCTCGACGTGGTGTCGGAGCTCCAGGACCTGGGGGCTGGCCTCACCCTGGCAATCAAGGACCTGGAGATCCGGGGGGCGGGCAACGTGCTGGGGGAGGCCCAGCACGGCGATGTCGCGGCCGTGGGCATCGAGATGTACAACCATCTGCTGCGCCAAGCCGTGCTTGAGGCCCAGGGAGAGGAGCTTTCGGAGTCACCCGCCCAGGTGACGGTCAGCCTGCCTCTGCGATCGCTGCTGCCGCACGAGTACATCGGGGATGAGCGATTGAGGCTCCGCATCTACCAGCAGCTGGCCGCGGCCACCGAGCCGGCCACCCTGGACGAGCTAGCCCGCAACCTGCGGCAGCGGTTCGGGCCGCGGCCGCCGGAGGTCGAGAACCTCCTTATTGGCCTGCGGGTACGGCTGGCTGCGGCCGCCGCCGGGGCCGCCGCGGTCGAGTCCGGAGCCGGCGAGGTGGTGGTGCGTTTCGAGCCCGGACATGAGCTCGACCTGGGTCGACTGGCCCAGGAGGTCGCAGCCGTCGCGGCCAGCGGCAACCAGCTTCGACTCCGACTCGCCGCCGCCGGTCCGGAGTGGCCGCAGCTGCTGCTCCACATCCTGCGGCGGCTGGAGGCTCAGCGGGTTCTCGAGCCCGTGGGAGGTGGAAGGTGAGCCGTGAATCCGAGGCTGTAGGGCGTCTCTTCGCCCTGATGGCGCGCCTCCGGGGCCCGGGAGGCTGTCCCTGGGACGCGG
Source organism: bacterium (assembly GCA_021817025.1). Next base: position 3,570 of record JAKAWF010000115.1, on the reverse strand, counting down.
CCCAGACCCCAAAGTCGCTCCTTCCTTACCTGCTCGAGGAAGCCTATGAGCTGGCGGACGCGATCCGGGCCGGGGACGACCAGGCGGTCCGAGAGGAGCTGGGCGACCTCCTGGTCGAGGTGGCGATGCAGGCGGCCATCGCTGCTGAGAACGGATCCTTCGAGCTGACCGAGATGGCGGACAGCGCCGTGGCCAAGATGATCTCCCGCCATCCCCACGTGTTCGGTGACCAGGCGGTTGCCGACGAACCCGAGCTCCTGCGCAACTGGGACCGGATGAAGCGACGAGAGAAGCCCGAGCGGACCTCGGCGCTGGATGGGGTCCCAGCCTCGCTCCCGGCCCTCATGCGCGCCACGTTGCTGCAGCGGCGGGCAGCCCGGGGCGGTCCCGGGGCCGCCGGCCTCGGCCCCACCAGCGAGACGCTGGCGGCGATGGGGGAGCGGCTGTCGAGCCAGGAATCCCTCTCAGGTGAAGCCGAGCTCCTGGCCGGCGAGCTGCTCTGGCAGGTGGTAGCGGAGTGTCAGCGGGTTGGCGTGGACCCGGAGACGGCGCTGCGCAGTGCCGCCGAACGCCACGCGAATCACTATCGGTCGGCTGAGGGCGGTCTCCATGCGAGTGAGGATGCGCCCACCTCTGAAGGTCTCTGAGTGCCTATACTTCCAGCTTAGTCACGGGTACGTCCCGCACCACACGCAGCCGAGATCCACCCCACGTCCTTCTTCAAACGAGCTGATTCCGGCGGACCCATTGGGGATGCCGTGCGCGAGCTGCGGATCCGCTGGATCCTGCTGCGCCGCGGGCGTTCCCTCACGGCTGGGCAGGCGACGCTCGCTGCGGGCCTGCTGGTCTCGGCGGGGATCGCGATGGCCGCCCTAGCCACCTACCGGTCTGACCAGGCGCTGGGCCGCCAGCTGCTGGCCATCCAGGGCCAGACGAGCCAACTCCAGACGGAGGTTGCGGCCCAGACCCAGGAGCTGAAGGTTGCGGGCACGCCGCAGTGGCAGGCCGAGCTGGCGCGTGCGGACGGCCTCTCGGCCCCTGGCGAGAGCGTGTACGTGATCGAGAGCGCGGCCGCGGCCGCCGGCCCCGGGCCCGCCCAGGCAGGGGTTGAGCGGGCCGCCCAGGTCGTGAGCGCCTTCGCCACGGCGGTGCAGGGCACCCCCTGACCTGAGGCTCCCGTCCGGGTGTGCCCTACCGGGATGCGCTACCGTTCCAACCTCAGTGCTGAGTGCTCGCCTCCTGGCCCTGCTGGCAGCTGGGCTTGTCATCTCCGGCTGTGGGTCCGGTGGCAGTTCCCGGGCGCCGCTCCGGGCAGCTCCGGCCATGCCCGCGACCGGCAGCACCCCGCGAGGATTCCAGGCGGTGGACCTCAGCTGGATAAGTGACGACCAGGGATGGGCCCTGGGTATAGATCCGGGCTGCAACGGCCAGCGCTGCGCCACCGTGCTCGAGACCACCGATGGCGGCAGTCAGTGGGTGACCGTGTCCGATCTTCATGCCTGCCTGCTCGAGGCGGCTCCGGTGGGGTGCCCGGCGGGGACGACCCAGGTCAGCTCCATCCGGTTTGCCAACCCGGACGTGGGCTACGCCTTCAGCGTCGACGGGGGCCCCGCCCTGGCCACCGCCAATGGTGGCCTGACCTGGTCGCTGCTGCCCGGCCGGGAAGTCAGCGCCATCAAGGTCTCGTCCGGGACGGCGGTGCGGGCCAGCTTCTCCAAGGGCGGCTGCCCTGGTCCCTGCGACTGGTCCATCGACGAAGCCGCCGTGGGCGGGTCCCAGTGGCGGACGCTCCTCACCCCCCCGGTGGACGTGAACCATGACCGAGTGGTGCTTCTCCACCAGGGGCCGGAGTACCTCTACGTGGCCTTTCTTGGCGCCCCGCAGTCGGGTGAGGCCACCGAGCCTGCCCAGCTCTTCATCTCCAGCGATGCCGGGGCCAGCTGGACCGAGCTGCCGGACCCCTGCGGCCGACTTCGCCCCGGTCTGGTTGCCGCCACGCTCTCTTCGGCGCCGGGAGGGGTGGTCGCCGTGCTGTGCGCTCCGCGCTCGGGGGCCGGCGCCCAGTTCGTGACCATCTCCACTGACGCAGGCGCCAGTTTTGGCGCCCTCCTCCGCCTCCCGGCCGCGGCTGGGAGCTATACCGAGCTGGCGATCGTCGACCCGGCGGCGGTCTTCGCCGCCGAATCCGGCCGCCAGCTGGTCGGGACAGTCAACGGGGGCCGTACCTGGCGGATCCTGGCTCGAAGTGCCGCCCCTGCGGCCGGCGCGGTCCCCGTCTTCCTGGGCTTCGAGAGCCCCAACGTGGGAAGGTGGATTGCCTCGGATGCCCTGCTCTGGAGCACCGCGGACGGGGGGGCCAGCTGGCATCCGCACCACTTCTGATCCGCCCCGATGCGCCCGGGACCGCCTTTGACCTCCCCGGATGGCCGTGTTAGAATCAGCCCGCGGCGTGGAGCAGTGGCAGCTCGTCGGGCTCATAACCCGAAGGTCCCAAGTTCGAGTCTTGGCGCCGCAACGCTCCCCCGGCTGGAACTGTCATTCTCTCGGCGGTATAGCTCAGGGGTTAGAGCGCTCGGCTCATAACCGAGGTGTCCCTGGTTCGAATCCAGGTACCGCCACCAAGAGCGCCGGTCAGGTGCGCCTGGTGCCGGGGTGCCGGCAGCTGACCCGCGGTTTCTCGTTCCGGCACCCGTCGGAAAGGCGGGTTTATCGGGTGGGTAACTCTGGGCCCAACCAGACCTGAGCGCGCCCTGCCCGGGCAGGCTGTTGCGGTGCGTGCGGCTCCTTCGCCGCGGCATCGCGATCGGGATTGGCGGCCCACCTGAGGTCATGGGACCGCGAAGCCAACCATCCGGGCCCGGTGATGCCGAGCGGACGTGGGCACCTGGATAGTCACCTGGAACGATCGGTGCCATAACCCTGAGTGACGTCGCCCGCCAGGTGACGTCTCGAGCAAATGGGCGAGTGGTTCGTGCGGTCTTCAGAGACGCTGCGGATCTGGCGCTCAGCGAACACCTTCGCCTCCGGTGGCCACATCGAAGCGCGGATCGCCGCGATCGGGACGGACCTGAATACCTCATCGGCGGGCGCCGTCGGCCTCTTGTCCCGATTGCGGGATGAGAAGGGTACCTTCGGTCGACGCCTTCGAGATGCGAGGCGAAGTTGCCCGCCACCTGGGCGGCCGAGGCCACCACCTGTTGCCGTCACCGTTGGTGCCGGGAACCCATCCACCTGGTACACGCACCCGTTCGGTTGCTCCGACCCGCGTGGGACCGCTGGCGCCACCGGTGGTCGGTAGGTTCATGGAGAAGACGACTTTGTATCTGCCGGAGGACCTGAAGGTGGCGGTCATGCGGGCTGCTGCGGAGCGTGGGATATCCGGGCCGAGGTCATCCGGGACTCGATTCGACTGTCGGTCGGTGGTGTTCGCCCCATCCTCGTGGTGGGTTGTATTCGAGTGGGCGGCCGATCGCCCGCCACGCCGAGGAGATGCTTGCCGGCTTCGGGGAGCGCTGAAGGTGCCCCCCGTGATCGTGGACACCAGTGCGCTGCTGGCGTTCTTCGATGTCT
>JAKAWF010000114.1 GCA_021817025.1 bacterium | reverse complement strand
AGCGGTTGCTCCAGGCCGGCGCTCCCTACAGCGCCCGGGCGGCGCTCGAGGCGCTGGAGCCACTTCGGGTGGTCACCTACGACCTCCCCGGCGTCCCGGTCCCGATCCGGGCCTGTACCCGGCCCACGCCCGAAGCGCTGGCGGTGGCCTCGGCCCTGGGCTACATCCTCCCCGCCCGGCTACCCCTGATCGCCGCAGCCTGACCCAGCCCCACCACGTCCCAACTCGATGTTGTGACATGACCAGCCAGGTTTGATCTCACTTCCGCCGCACCGTGTCAAAGTCGGGCTGAGGGGCACAGGTGTCTACAGGTCTTGTGAGCTGTTCATGCTAGGGCCCTACAGGATGCGCCTCACGAGTTGTCTGTATGCCATCGAGACGAGGGAACGTATAGCAAGAGCAACCAACGTCACGCTCACCACTGGGTGCCAAAGCCACGCGCGATCTCCGTCTCGACGCCAACCTCGCAGGGCCTCCCCCACTGGTCCCACCACAGTGAGCACGTAAAGCGGCCAGCAGAGTGCTCTGATCTGCTCGGCGGCAGAAAGCCGACTCCACCTAGACGCAAATCCGAAGCCTTGAGGATCTGCGGCGGACGTTGCCCTCCGCCGATACTTCTCTACGAACTCATGAAAAGACCCAACGGTGTCATGCACTACCCCGCCCGTCTTGTAGTACGCCAAGCAATCTCCTGCGTCGATCATGTCCCAAATAGGCAGTATGTCGTCCAAGACTGCCGAGCGCCGACTTCTGGGTACATTGCCATCTACGGCAGTCCCCTGTGCAAGCGCGAGAAGTGGACGCCGCCTCGTTAGGTCATACACGGTATAGTTCTTCGCGACGACTACAGAGCGATAGATAGAACCAAAACGCCGAGGGTCCGAGGCACTTCCGTACACAAAGCGGCTGAATGGGTCTGTCTGAGCTAGGCTCCAATATCTGGAGATGGCGCTGCGATCAGGACGCGGTTCGACGTGCGTGAACACACATCGAGCCCCGGTCGCTTCGAACACTCCAAGAAGTCCGGTAATCCAGTTCGGGTGGGGAAGCTGGTTGTCGGCAGCGAGCACCAACCGGAGGCGATGCGATGCCTTGCGCAGCCCGCGCTCGACGCCGGCCTCGGCCAAGATGGCGGGATTACACAACACCGTGGCGCCGAACTGTTCGGCGATTTGACGGGTGGAGTCCGTAGAGCCACCGTCCAACACCAGGACTTCAACGTCGCGGCCAGGAGGGAGTCTTTGGGCGCGCAAGCTTGCTAGACAGGCTGGGAGGTCCCGGCCAGCGTTGAGAACCGGAATAACTACTGTAAGCCCCTCGCGCTCCACCTCCTTCTCAGCTCCTAAACCAGTACCCCTGACGCGCAGGCCAGACCGCCGACGCCAAGGCTAGCAGGATACGCCCCAGCCGCATCGGAAGCTACCAGCACCACCCGCCACAGCGCTCGACCAAACTCGCCACAAGCGATGCAAACGAACACCAAAAGTTGGGCCCCGCCCAGGGATCACCCACGCCCTTCGCTGCGCCCGCCCCGTCACCCCGCTCAGCCTCGTCAATCACCCCACCCGTGCACTCCACCCTCATGCCGTTGCCCGCAACAGCGATTCAACCACACGCTCCTGCATCGAGGCCGTAATGCCAGGGAACAAGGGCAGCGTCAAGACCTCCCGAGCCGCAGCCTCTGCTACTGGAAAGCTACCCAAGCCATGTTTCAGGTATCCAAAAGCAGGATTCAGGTGGACCGGTGTGGGATAGTGAATCCCCACCTGAATGCCATCTCTACGCATTGCGTCGAAAACCTCGTTGCGCCTCTGCACACGGACGACGTACAGATGCCAACAGTGCAGGTTCCCCTCAGCGTTCCACGGCGCTTGCACCCGCTCGTGCGATGCCAACATGGCGCTGTACCGCTCAGCGGCACTGCGGCGAAGTTCATCCCATTCGTACAAGCGGGCCAGTTTCGCACGCAAGACAATGGCCTGCAGCGCATCCATGCGGCCATTCATACCGACAAGCGCATGGACGTACTTGGACTGACTGCCGTGGTCCCGCAGCAACGCTGCGCGCGAGGCGATCGAACTCTCATTTGTGAGAAGTGCCCCAGCTTCGCCGTAAGCCCCAAGATTCTTCCCGGGGTAGAAGCTCGTTGCGGCCACGGAACTAAAGTAGCCCATGTGGTGCCCACGGTGGGTCGCACCTTGGCTCTGAGCTGCATCTTCGACAAGCAAGATCTTATGCGTATGGGCAAGTGCGCCCAACTCCATCATCGGAGCCATCTGCCCGAAGAGGTGCACAGCGACAATGGCACGCACCTTTGGCGCCAAGGCTGCAGCAACGCGCTCGGGGTCCAAGAGAAGGTGGGGCGCGGCGACATCGACGAGAACTGGCTTGAGGCCAGCGCGGACAACTGCTGCAGCTGTCGCGACAAACGTATACGCCGGAAGGACAACATGCGAACCCTTGGGGATACGGGCTGAGCGGAGGGCCAGCTCGAGCGCGTCCGTCCCACTACTCACTGCAACGCAGTGGCGGGCGTTGACGAATGCGGCGAACTCCGCCTCGAAGCTGGCGACTTCGTGGCCGAGGACAAAGTCACCGCGCTGCATGGCTACATGGAGACGGGGTAGGAGCTCCGCCTCGACTTGAGCGTGCTGCCACGGAAGATCCACCAGCGGAATCATGGGTCAGCAGCAAGTGTAGTAAGGATACCTCCGTGTTGCAAGGAGCGGTGAAGAGCCTCCACAGTCTCAACAACGGAAAGCGCCGTCTCGCCGGAGCTATGAGGGGGCTCTCGGGTGAGAACAGAGGTCACAAAATCAGCACACTCCGCTTGGAGGGGCTCGCCCATGACTATCCGGGGAATGCGGACATCCCCATGCCGCACACTCGCGCGAAACTCCCCAAACGTGTCGGCGAATACCGGTGCCGCGACAGCGTCGATTCCCTTGTCGTAGATGCGAAGCGGCTCTGCCGAGTTGAGGTCGTCGAGCGTCACCATTAGGCGGCTACCAACAGCAACGATGTCCCGGGCTTTGCGCGGGTTCAACCACGACGCGACCATATGAACTAGCTGGCCGAGTGGGTATCGCAGAGTGGCGAAGACGGTGTCAGTCTTTCCGCGCGTAATCCAAGAGCCGCCATGAGCAGCTACCTCGCGTGCCTTGGTCCCAAGCCAGTAGTTAGCGATGCTCACGTCGTGCGCAAGGAGATCCCAAAGGACGTCGACGTCCATGCCGGGGGGGCCGAGATTGGTTCTGACCATGGAGACATAGCGCAGTTCACCGAGAGCGCCCGAGTCAACGTAGGACTTAACTTCTCGGACGGCCGCATTGTAGAGGAACACGTGGCCAACGGCTAAGACTAGCTCACGGTCACGAGCGAGAGCGGCCAACTCTTCTGCCTGGACGAGGTTCGTTGTGAACGGCTTTTCGATGAGGCAGTCCTTCCCGGCCTGAAGCGCTCTCCGGCCGATGTCGTAGTGAGTAGTTGCCGGTGTTGCAATGACGAATGCTCTCACGGTAGGGTCATCTAACGGGTGCATTATGGAAGTGTCTAGTTGGGCATTCGGGTAGCGGTGGGCGACCAACGCCAGTCGGTTTGGATCTCGGTCGACGACATAGGCAACGTCGCAACGCGGATCGTTGGTGAGGGTGCGCAGGAGGTTGGGCCCCCATTGGCCCAGGCCGACCACGGCCAGCCGCACGGGTTTGGCAGTCAGGGACGGGAGGGCCATCGACTACACATGGTCGCATCCGTGTGGTGGACGGTTCGGAACGACTTGTCCGCATTCGCACACCCAGCCACGGAGTCGCGCCGGGTTCCCCAAGACGAGCTGGTGTGCTGGCACATCTCGGCTGACAACGGAGCCGGCACCGATCATGGCCCATGGGCCGATCGTTACCCCGCAGATGATCGTGGCGTTCGCTCCGATGGAGGCACCGCGGCCGACTTTGGTGGGGACGAGGCGCCAAGCGGCATTGTGAGCGCGCGGGAGAAGATCGTTCGTGAAGACAGCCGAAGGACCTACGAATACATCGTCGGCGAGGTCGACGCCGGCGTAAACGGAGACAAAGTTCTGCACGCGGCAGCGAGCACCGATGACGGCGCCCGCATCGACATAAACCGCATGGCCTAGCTGCGTCTCTGAGCCGATTCTAGCGCCACTGCGAACATGGGCGAAGTGCCAAATCTTGACCCCCGGCCCAATAGTTGCCCCTGCTTCGACGATGGCCGTTGGATGGATATAGGTTGGCTGCGGAGAGCTAGGCAAACCCATTACTGCACGGAATGGTACCAGGACTCTCGACATGTGCCTGAAGGTCATGCAACCCTGGGTCTCTGGTTGATGGAGCAGGGGGAGCGCCAGGCCGGTGCCCGGGCCTCCTGACGCGGGGGTGGGGCCCAGTTGAAATTGAATTGGACCTAGGTTCTATCGCAACTGGGTGCCGGAGGAGCTCAGTAGGGCATCTGGGCGTCAGCCCGGGGTTGGTGGTTCCAGAAAGTATAGGCACATAACCTAGCCTCGATTCTCACGTAGCGCTCCGAAAGCAGGGGATTCGGTGGCCGGTGGGCGGTGCGGCCGTGCCCAGCCCGGCACGACCCCCGCCGCGGCGGGCGAGAGGTGGGGACGAGCTCCTTCAAGGGGGTCGGTGGGCGGCCCGTGGTGCGTTCGCGGGTCGGAGTAGGACGCGCCTGGACTGCGTTGACCCCTCCCTGTCGTCGCCAACCTCGGGCCGGCTCAGGGGCTGATGGGCAGAGCCCTGGAATGCGAGTTCCAGGTCCCTCGCCCGGGGCCAGTTGGCATCGAGCCGCAGGATGGTGCGGCGGCCGGACCGGGCCAGCCGCCCGGCGACTTGGAGCAGCTGGTAGCGCAGGCACTTGGGCCGGGCCAGCAGGTAGTCACGACCCAGGCAGAGCCGCTTGGCCCAGCAGAGCAGGTTCTGAGCCAGCTGCACCAGGAAGAGCCAGACCTGGTTCACCCAGGAGCTGTGGCAGGGGAAGTTGGCCAAGCCGCAGTCCTTGGCGTCCTTGATCTGGTCCTCGACCCGGGCGTGGAGCCGGTGGCGGGCCCCAGATAGGCGATGGCAGGATCTCAGGAGTTGGCAATCAGCGCCTGGTGGCGCAGTCCGTGGGGTTCGAAGAGGTTGTAGTTGGATCCGGGGTGGGGCTGTTCCCCGCGCACCAGGACTCTTGATCCCTTTGGCCATCTGCAGAGGCCGAGCAGAGAGGTGATTTCCGCCACCTCGGCGTCCTCCAGCTCCTCCATCTCCTTGGTGAGGACGGCGACCCAGCTTCCATCTGGCACCTTGAGGATGGCTTCCCGCACCGGCTCGGTGAGGTCGAAGCCCACCGAGAACTCCACCCCCGCTCACGATGGCGTCCACCAAGCCGTGGCTGGCGCCTACCGAGTCCGAACGCACGAGCGCCTCCAGGTCCCGGTCCGGGTACCATCTCTTCGCCGGCGTGGGAAGCTGAGCGAGCGCCTCGTCCAGCAGGGTGAGGTTGGTCCTGGGCGATGTTGGAGCCGGCGTTGCCCGGCCTCAGGACTCCTCCCAGTGCCTTGCCGCTCTGGTCCACGGACACCAGCAGGGGAGGATACCCATAGCCACGCTTGTAGTTGAGAGCGGCCTGCTCCTTGTTCTCCGACTCCACCTCCACCAGGGTGGCGTCGAAGTCCAGTGTCAACCCCTGAGGAGACAGCCCCCGGTTCCAGACCCTGGTCCGCGCCCTGGCGGTGGCGGTGGCGAGCCGCGCCGGGAGCCACGGGCCGATGGAGTCCAGCACCCGCCCAGGCGGTGGAAGTGGAGGCCACCTCTCCGAACAACTCCGGTTGCTGCCGCAGCATGGCCAGGTCCGAGATGCACTCCCCGCCTGCCGCCGGCGCCACCGCTTGATCCACCAGCTCCCAGGCCGGGTCGTGACGCCGGACCCTCTTGGCCAAGCGGTGCCAGCGCCCGGGACAGCTCCGCTTCGAGCCCGCTCCGTTCCACCAGTTCCGCCAGCAGCCGGCCCCCAGCTTGGCCCACGAGGCCCCCGCCATCTCCCCCGCACCACCACCCGTGGCCGGTGGTTAAACTTCACCCTCAAGGTGATGCCCTTCTTGGTCGCAATCGTGGTCGTGAACACCCACAGTTTCCCTTACCAGGAGGGCACTTCCGCAACTGAGCTCCGCTACTCAGCCGCCCCTTGATGAAGCTCCGAGGCTAGCTCCCAGTTATCCAGGCTCGGAGGCAGCAGGAATCCCTGCGCTGGGTCATACGGGTGGAAGGTCTTGTTCTTGCCCGCCGGTACCACTGGCGCCTCCTGCACCGTCACCGAGTCGCCAATGTCGAAGAGCACGTCCGGATCGTTAGGGGGTGTTGAACTCATGCACAGATGTTCCCACCTTCACCCCCCCACTGGGACGGTACTGACCCACGCTCCTAGCAACCTCGGGGTCGCTCCACCTCGGCAACTTCACCGGGCAGGCACCTCCGCCTCCCATGCCGGTGCATCCGCAACTCACACCGCGCCGTACCTGTTCAGCCTACCACTTGTATTCCTCCTTCCTTCTTGCTATTTCACCTCCCTGCTGCCAGGCCACAGCTCGGCGCACTATCCACTAAGAAAGGGCAAGAGCAGAGCGGAAGGCTTGGTGACCAGAATATTCGAAGATGACGCCCTGTTCCACTGAATTCCGTAGAGATCGCGGGGCTCACGCAATGGGGTAAGACAAGCATGGCGCTCATCAACCCAGTACCATACTCCCGGGAGACTGAACAGTGTCTGACAGAATCGATCGACTGCATAGCCACACTGTTCGAGAGCGGCTGGGGTGTACTCAACGAGTAGCATCGGTTCTTGCGCCCGAATCAGTGCCTTCGCTCCCTCCAAGACGAACCCGTCGTACCCTTCGACATCAATCTTGATCGCACCGACGATGATATTGCGCCGACGGGCAAAGTCGTCCAGAGTAATCATTGCAACGTCTTGGAAGTCATTGCCTTGACCTCCCGCCGAATGTGTCCCTGCATCTTCCCGCGATAGGTAGATCCGAAGCGAGCCAGGGGACGCACCCACTGCTTTAGGCACGATAGTGGCGCTAGTGATGCCATTGCGTGCGAGATTCCCCTCCAGAAGCGCTATGTTTGCGGATACTGGCTCGAACGCATACACTGTACCTTTGCCGAGCTTAGACCGTGCTGCCAGCACTGAGTAGACGCCCACATTCGCCCCAACGTCAAGGACCGCAGCCCGCGATTCCAAGTCACCCACCAGAAGCATGAACATCTGGAGGGCGGTGGTCTCGTAATCGCCCAGCATTAGGGACGGCACTATGGTTACGTCCGTCGCTGGCAGTAAGAACGACGCTCCACGAAAGTTGATCTCCGTTAGACCCGTTGAGGATGAGCTCGCGCGCATTACGCGTCGGTACAGCCAAGTTGTCATGCGGTTCTGCTGCACGCTGCGCCCACGGAACAGGCGGCGGGCCACTCGGACCACGGCAAGCACGACCGTGGTCCGCCTCGACCGCGTCACGTGCATCGGCTCTTGCCCCGTTCCTCCGATGAGTTCGGTTGGTGCCATAGTTGCCAAGACTGTAGCAGGCGTGGATCAGTCAGTAGGCTTCTGGTGCCGTGCCGGCGCGAGCTGCGGCGGGCAGGCGGCCCGCCAGGGTCGATGGACGTGACGACGGCAGGGCCCGATGGACTTCGGAGGCAGCGTTGGGTACGGGCGTGGGTTGGTCGGCACTCCGCGGAGGCGTGCTGAAGTTGACGGTGCCGCAGTGCTGGGCGGCGGGGGCCGTCGCGAGGTCAGGCAGTACACGGTGGTGATGTGGCACGACGCGTTGGCGAATGCCCCTGGCCGGCGCGACGCTGGGCCGCTTGGTCCACAACGCTTACCGGAGAAGCGTAAGAGGGCACTATCTACTTTGACTCGGGTTCGACAGTGCCCGGTCCGGCGACGGGTGTGACAACGGGATCAGCTTGAGTTCCCCGGAAGGGCGGAGAGCCGCCAGTGCCGGCGTGTGCCTGGGCCCTTCCTCCCGAGGTCGGGGAGGGTCGCGCTGGGCACTCTTGGCGATCCTCCACAGGGCACGAAGTTCAGGTACGGCCGCACCAGAGCATGAGAGCCCTCGGGGAAGGTCGCGGGTAACGGTTCTTCTCACCGACCCTGGTCTTGACCTGGTCGTCGCAGAAGAGCAGTGCAATGAGACTGAACATGAGATCGCTTGCCGGCTTGACATCATCGTGGGACAGGCTCGCCTGTCGTCCGAACAGGCAGAGGAGCTGTTTTGACAGGTCTCATCCCTCCGCACGGAGCGCTCCGTTGAGGTCATCCCTCGCGGGTTCTACGCGTACGTCGAGATAGCCGCCCGGAGACGTGTTCCCGGTGATCCCCGCGATTGGCCGGCCGAGTCCGGCCTCGGCGCCGGCGAGGAGGTCCAAGGTGGTGCCGGCCCGGTCGACGGCCGTCAGCGCTTCTCTCCCGTAGGCCTTCAGCAGGGGCGCCAGCGGCACCGGGACGTGGTTGGCCCTGGACAGGACCAGGGCTGCGGCCGCCTCGGGCAAATCGCTGGCGATGGAGGCGGCCTCCAGCGTTCGGGCGGGCAGCAGCCGGGCGGACTGCAGTGCACTGGCCACAGCAATGGAGCGCGGATCCGCCATAAAGCAGGGGGACTGGGGCAGGCGGGGACGGAGGTCCTCCAGATATGTGGCGAGCACAACCGCTGTGGCAGGCCGAAGGGGACGGTGCGCGGCTTGGAGCCCTTGCCGATCGCCCTCAGTCGGTGGCGCACCAGATCCACATCGGCGGTTTGTAGACCAAGCAGTTCACCCTTGCGGATGCCCGTGCCGGCCAGGATGGTGAGCGCCACGTAGCCCACCCAGCGGCGCAGATCAGGGGAGTGCTCGTACCTCTGGGCGAGGGCGAGAGTGCGGCGGACCTCCTGCTCTGAGCCCGACGTTGACTCGTGCCGACGGAAGGGAGATCACATTTGGCTGGTCGCGTCACAACATCGAGTTGGGACGGGGTGGGGCTGGGTCAGGCTGCGGGGGTGAGGGGTAGCCGGGCGGGGAGGGTGTAGCCCAGGGCCGAGGCCACGGCCAGCGCTTCGGGGGTGGGCCGGGTACAGGCCCGGATCGGGACCGGGACGCCGGGGAGGTCGTAGGTGACCACCCGAAGTGGCTCCAGCGCCTCGAGCACCGCCCGGGCGCTGTAGACAGCGCCGGCCTGGAGCAACCGCTGGCGCAGGTGGTTCTCCATCAGGTAGCCCAGAACGCAGA
>JAKAWF010000113.1 GCA_021817025.1 bacterium | reverse complement strand
CACCTGATGGGCGCGCCGCAGGACGGCGATCTCATCCTCCCCCAGATAGGAGAGCGCCGGCAGCAGATCAGCGAATTGAGTTCCCAATTGAGTCATTCTAGTTCGGGGTCGCCGAACTCGAACTCAGATACCGCCAGCCAGCCCCCGCCCGGGTGGGGAGATCGTCCAGCTGGGAGGCCGCCTCAACGGGCCAGGACCGCCACCAGCGCGGTCCCGAGGAAGAAGGCGAACAGGTAGAAGATGGAGTACTGGAAGAGTCTGCGAGCCCAGCGCATGCCCTCGACCTCCCGCACCACCTGGCCGCTCAGGAGCAGGAAGGGGACGCCCAGCCCGAGTGCGACCGCCAACTCGACCCACCCCAACCAGATGCCGAGCCCGCAGCTGGCCGCCAGCATCACCGCCGCGTAGGTCAGAATCCCGGTCCTTGTGCGTCGCAGCCCGACCACCACCGGCCGCATCGGCACCGCCACCGCCTGGTAGTCCCGGCGGATGATCATCGAGAGCGCCCAGAAGTGGGGTGGGGTCCACAGGAATATGACCGCGAACAGGGCCAGCCCCACCGGCCCTACGCCGTGGGTGACCGCGGCCCAGCCAACCAAGGGCGGGACCGCTCCGGCGGCACCGCCGATGACGATGTTCTCCTTGGTGGCACGCTTCAACCAGAAGGTGTAGACGAAGACGTAGAAGGCGCCCCCGACCAGGGACAGGCCGGCCGCCAGCGGGTTCACCCAGATCAGGAAGACCGCGAACCCGGCCGCGCTGAGGAGGATCCCGAAGCCGACCGCCCGAGCAGGCGCAATCCTGCCCGCCGGCACCGGGCGGTTGCGGGTCCGGCCCATCACGGCGTCGATGTCACGGTCGAACCAGCAGTTGATCGCGGAGGCGCCTCCCGATGCCAGCGCACCTCCGGCCAGGGCGGCCACACTCAGGCCCCAGCCGGGCCAGCCCCGAGCCGCGATCACCATGGCCAGGAACTCGGTCAGCAGCAGCAGGCTCATGACGCCCGGCTTGGTGAGGCTGAGGTAGTCGGCCACGGTCCCGCGCAGGGACCAAGGGACGGATGCCGAGGCCAAGCGCCCCACGCCAGGCTCCACCAGCATCTGCTCGGACACCCCGACCGGCCCACCGTCAATCATCGAACCCGCGATGTGGGCAACCTCCTCATGACGTCCTGCAGGATGCGAGGCTGGCGCTCCAGCCCGCCCACACCGGCCGACCGCTCGGATCTGATGATACGTCGCCCCATCTCCAGCTGGCTGACGGGGGCGCTCGGCGACAGCTGCCACATCGCATTCAAGCGGCACTGGCGTGGCGGCTCCGAAAGCGCTGCCATTGGCGGTCCCCTGCCAGGCGCAGCAGGGGGGCCCGAGGCGGAGGCCAGGGAGACCGTCCTGGAACGCCTCACCGGGCACTGGACCGAGACTTCTGTCCCAGAGTTGAGTGATGGCCAGGGTGCTTTCGAGGGAGCGGCGGTGGCCAGTGTGGCCCGCGGCCCACGCTGGCAGCAGCGGCGGCGGGCCCGGCGGAGACGCCGATTCATGGTCGGAGGCGGCGAATGACCCAGGTCAGCGTCGCGCGCTCCCCAGATCCGTCAGACGCGATTCTGGTGGGGACAGTGGCGAGCCCGTGGAGCACCCTGATGCGCGGTGGTCAGCCAGCCAGGACTGGACCCCAGGCGAGAGCGGATCGTCACATTTTCCAGGGTCAGGGCGGTAGCCGGGGTGCCCTGGCAAGCCGCCAGAGTCTGGCCCGGAAGGGCACCGAAGGCTCCCGGGCTGGCGCGGTGATGACGCGGCCGCCGGACCAGACCCTCGTGAGCGCGGGCGACTGCGATCAGTCGTGACCCGTGGTCTGGCCGCCGCGGCGCCAGGCGGCCAGGTGCAGGGCGGCTGAGACCCGCCCTGGCATCTGATTCGACCGTGTAACGAAATGGGCCGGGGAAACGATAGGCAGGTGAGGAGGCGGCACGGTCCGTCGACCCGGAGGCCGCCGGCGCTGTAGCAGCAGGTGGACTGGAGAACTCGGGATGATCGTATTCGGCGTCATCTTGCTTATCGTCGGCTTCGTCCTGGGCATCCCCCTGCTCTGGACCGTGGGCATGATCCTGCTCTTGATCGGGCTTGCTCTGATGGTCTTGGGCAGCCTTGGGCACTCGGTCGGGGGTCGCCGCCACTACTTCTGACGCGGTGAGGTGAGGATGGTGACGCGCAGGGCGCCCACCCATCCGACCGCCCCTGCCTCGCGCTGACCCACCGGCCAGGCGTCCATGTCTGCCTCCCTCCCGAGCGGCGCTGGACTTGGCCCGGCCCGGCGGCTGCGCCCGATGGGGATCACGGCCCTGGCCCTGGGCGCACCCGGGCACAGGCGCGGCCTGGACCCGGCCGGCGCCGCTCGCGTCCCGCGGGTCAGCCCCGGGGAGACCCACGGCCCCTGGCCGAGCCCTCGCGCCCGCACGTGGTCGCCCAGGGTCGCAATCCTGCTACGAGTGCGCGGAGTCGGGCCTCCGCCGACGGAAACTGGCGCGGTGCCGACCCCAGAAGCCATCGCATCCCCCGGCATCACCTCCGAACTCGGCTCGCTCCCCCTCCCCGTCGACACCGCCCAGGATGAGGGGATCATCGCCTCGTTCCTCGCTGCCACGCCCCAGCCCCTGGCTGCAAAGGTTCCCGCCGCCTCCCCCGGCGCAGAGGGGAGCTACGACTGCCGACAGTTCTGGATTCGTTTCGCCAACACCGACGAGCGCCGGGAGAAAGCTGCCCTGCTGATCGCTCGCATGTACGCCAGCCAGGGCTACAAGCACGAAGACATCATCCCGGAGACCTGCCACGCGATCACGCTGATCAGCCACGGACCGGAGGGCAACGTGATCGCCACCATCACGATCAGCATGGACTCCCCCGAGGAGGGACTGCTGGCGGACCAGGGCCACCGCGGGGAGCTCGACCGGCTGCGGGCCCAGGGGAAGAGACTCTGCGAGTTCAATGGTTTCGCGGTCGACCCGTCGGTGCGGTCGAGGCTCGCCCTGGCACGCCTCTTCCACATCGCCATGCTCTATCCCGGGGGGCTTCTTGGCTGCACCGACTGCGTCATCGAAGTCAGCCCCAGGCATGCCGGTTTCTACGAACGCATGCTCTTGTTCAAGCGGATCGGGGAGGCTCGGATCTGCCTGAGGGTCGGCACGGTGGGAGTTCTCCTGCACGCTGACTTCCGCTCCATGATGGAGCGGCTCGAACAAGTGGGTGGCCTGATGGAGAAGGCCGCCGGCGACCGCAGTCTCTATCCCTACGGCTTCTCCAAAGCCGACGCGGACGGAATTCTGGGCCGCCTCAAGAGGATGGCCTGAACGTATGGGCACCCCATTCGTCTATGGCCAAGCCTTTTCCCGCAACATCGGGTGGGTAACCCGGGAAGAACAGGCCCTGCTTCGGACCAGACGCGTGGCCATCGCCGGGATGGGGGGCGTGGGAGGCAGCCATCTGCTGACCTTGGCGCGCCTTGGGATAGGGGCCTTCAACGTCGCGGACTTCGACGTCTTCCAGGTCGAGAACTTCAACCGCCAAGCCGGCGCGATGCTCTCGACGGTCGGAAGTTCCAAGGTCGGGACCCTGGCCAAGATGGCTCTGGACATCAACCCAGAACTGGATCTCAGGATTTTCCCGCAGGGAGTCAGGGCTGAGAACGTGGCCGACTTCCTCGAGGGAGCGGACCTCTATGTCGACGGCATGGACTTCTTCGCCTTCGCCGAGCGCCAGGCCATCTTCGCGACCTGCCAGGAGAAGGGGATTCCCCAGACGACCGCCGGCCCCCTGGGCATGAGCTCGGCCCTCTTGAACTTCCTCCCCGGAGGGATGAGCTTCGAGGAATATTTCGGCTGGGGAGACCTTCCCGACGAGGAGAAGGGGGTGCGCTTCCTGCTCGGGCTGGCGCCGGCCCGCCTCCAGTTCCAGTATCTGGTCGATCCCTCCGCGGTCGACCTTGGGAAGCACCGCGGACCCTCCACGGGCATGGCCTGCCAGATCTGCGCCGGGATGGCCGCGACCGAGGCGCTCAAGATTCTCCTGAAGAGGGGAAAGGTCTGGGCCGCCCCTCACGGCCTGCAGTTCGACGCCTACCGCAACCGGTTCGTGCGCACATGGCGGCCCGGGGGCAACCGCAACCCCATTCAGCGCCTCGCCCTCACGGTCGCCCGGCGGCGCCTCGAGCGGCTCAAGGGGGAGAACCTTGGAAGCTGACACGGAACACGATCGGGCGAGGGAACGTCTCTGCAGGATTCTCGATCTCGGCCGATGGGCACCCAGCGGCGACAACACCCAGCCCTGGCGCTTCGAGATAGTCTCTGAACACCATCTCGTCGTCCACGGCTCTGACACCCGCCACCAGGTGGTCTTCGACCTCGAGGGCCACGCGAGCCAGCTTTCGATCGGGACGCTCCTGGAGAGCCTGGCGATCGCCGCCAGTGGCGAGGGCCTGAGGTGCATCGTCTCCTACCGGACCCCGGACGCGCTGCCCGACGAACATCCCACCTTCGATGTCCGGTTCCAAGAGGACCCGGCCATCGCCCCAGACGTGCTGCTTCCCTTTCTGATGACCCGGTGCACCAACCGAAGACCCCTGGGAACACGGCCGCTCTCTCCGGACGAACGCCGAGAAATTGAGGCCGCCAGCGCCCCCCCTGAGGGCCGGTTCCCACCGCACCGGATCGTCTGGCTCGAGTCGGACTCCGAGAAGAGGTCCATGGCGTCAATCGCCCAAAGGGCCGGCAGGCTTCGGCTGACCATTCCAGAGGCCTGGGAGGTTCACCGGGAGGTCATCGAGTGGAGCGCCAGGTTCAGCGCAGACCGGATTCCCGATCAGGCCCTGGGGCTTCCGCACGTTGTCCTGCCACTGATGCGACGGGTCATGGCCAGCTGGCGCCGGATTTCGTTCCTCAACCACTTCCCCGGGGCCACCCTTCTGCCCCGGATCGGGCTCGACATCCTTCCCGCCCTGCGCAGCTCCGCCCACTTCGTCCTCATGGCACCATCCCCGCCCGAGTCCGTCGAGGACTATCTCGCGTCCGGGCGGGCGTTGTGCCGGTTCTGGCTGGCGGCCACCCGGCAGGGACTCCAGTTTCAGCCGGAGATGGCCCCCCTCATCTTCGGCTCCTACGTCCGTCGACGGGTCATGTTCTCGAAGCGCCCCGGCGCGATGGAGGAGGCCGGAAGGATCGCCTCGGCGCTCGATGGCCTGATCCTGGCGAATCCGACTGACCGGGCCGTCTTCCTCGGGCGCGTCGGCCGGGGGAACCCACCCCGTTCGCGGTCTCTCAGGCTTCCCCTGTCCACCCTCCTCCGCTCCTGAGACCGACCGCCTCATGGCAATCCCGCAGGACCACGCAGGGAGCGGATGGTCGCCGGGCAGCGAGTGGGCTTGGCCCGGGCCCCAGGCAGGATGTGCTGAACTCTCCGAGGGGACCGCGGCGGAGCGGAAGCGGACTCGCCACCACCTCATTCCAACTGGGTTCGGCCATGGCGCCAGGCAGCGGGTCTGCCCCACCTTCGGCCAACAGCCGCCAGTGAGAGTCCGCTGCCTGCTCCGGTCAGAGCCGGGAGCTGGCGATTCCCACCAGCTCCCGGCGCACAGCCTCCGCTTCGGTGCTGTTCTGGGCACTGCAGCTCGCGCTGCAACTCTCCGCGTGGCTGGAGACAGGGCGGAACTCGCAGCCGACCCGTCCCTTGGGGACACCGCCTTGGAGGGCGACCCCTGGGACACTGGTTCCCGGCAGCTCAGACTCGGTGAACCCGGGGGCGGCGCCGTCCAGGCTCTCATCGTGAATCAGGTCGGCGCCGCGCTGATCGCTCCCGACCGCCGGCGACTGGACGGCTGTCCTGTTACCCTGTGCACAACCTGAATGAACCTTCATTCACGCCCCTTGGATCACGCGCGGCTCCGAAGCTTGAGGCGGCGCTGATGTTCGGCCGGTTGGGCGAATTCGCGTTCAGCCACAGGCGCGCCATCCCCGCCTGCGCGCTCGGCCTGATGCTCCTGCTGCTGGGCTTGTCGGTACCCTTCGGGGGCCAGTTCCCCGCGGGCGGCTTCTCAGTCCCAGGATCGCAGAGCCAGCGCGGCGGTCAGATGCTGACCCGCAACTTCGGAGCCGCCACGACCAGTCTGCTGCTCGTGTACCAGAGTTCGCGGCCCAATGCCGCCACTGCCTCGGTGCAGGCCGGGGTGGATGCCAGCTTTGCCCGGCTGGCCAGGCGGCCACAGGTCGCCAGCGTGCTCGATTACACCAATACCAAGCAGTCGACCTTCATCGGTGGCCGCGGCCACGACACCTTCGTGGTGGTGAATCTCCGGATGAGCCAGACGGCCGCCACCAACCTGCTGCCCTCCCTCGAGTCGTCAATCTCACCACCCCGGGGACTCAGGATGTGGGTCACCGGCACCCCCGCCATTGACGCTCTCTACAACAGCGCCCTGGAGCAGCAGCTGAAGCGGGCCGAGCTGATCGCCCTGCCGGTGTCGCTGCTGCTGCTCGTGATCGTGTTCGGTTCGGTGGTCGCCGCCCTCCTGCCCCTGGTGATAGCCGGACTGGCAGTGCCCACCGCACTGGCCCTGATCAGCCTGATCGCGGCCCGCTTGGACATGTCCATCTTCGTGACCAATGTGGCCACGATCATCGGGCTCGGTCTGTCGATCGACTACTCCCTCTTCTTCGTCAAACGGTTCCGGGAGGAGTCGAGCCACTCCGACGTCAGGGCTGCGGTCAAGGCGGCCACCGCCAGTGCCGGCAAGGCGGTCGCCACCTCGGGGGTGGCGGTCGCTGCCGGCCTCAGCTCGCTCACCCTGTTCCCGGCCACGGCACTGCGGAGCATGGGGGTGGGCGGGGTGGTCGTGGTCGCCTGCACGCTGCTGTTCGCGCTCACCGCCTTGCCGGCGCTGCTCGCCCTGCTCGGCACCAGGGTCAACCTGCTCAGCCTGCGTGGCAGCCTGCACCGGGCCAGCCGGCCGTCCGACCATCACTCCAACTTCTGGGGCTGGGTGGCCCGCGTGGTGATGCGCCATCCAGTGGCGATCGCCCTTCCCACCGCGATCATCCTGCTCGCCGCAGGCACTCCCTTCCTCAGCCTGAGGCTCTCCACCGGAGCCAGTGTCGCGGCGATTCCGGCGGGACCCGCCCGCACCGGCTACGCCCTGCTCACCAACGCCTTTCCGCAGGCGGGAGGGGTGGATGCCGTGACCCTGGTCCTCGACTACAGGCACCCGATGGGAGGCCGGCTGTCCGCCGGCCAGCAGCAGCAGCTCGCGAGCTACCTGGGCAGGGTCCGGGCGCTCCCCGGCGTGCAGGGGATCGATGGCGTGCTCACCCCTCCACCCGGGGTCACCTCCGCCGTCTACCTCGAGCAGCTCCAGCTACCGCCCCCGGAGCGGCCGGTCGCGCTCAACAGCTACATTGGCCGCAGCCTCGCCGGCCCGGTCGCGCAGTTCGCGATAGCCAACTCCTTTGGGCCCGACTCCAGGGCTGGCGCCGCCCTGGTGGGTCGGCTCCGTGCCCTCTCCGGCCCGCCCGGCGCCGAGACCCTGGTGACCGGGCGGACTGCCCAGTCGGTGGATTTCATCAGCGCCGTCACCAGGACCGTACCCTGGGCGCTGCTGCTGGTGGTGGCAGTGACCATGCTGGTGCTGTTCCTGACCTTCGGCTCTGTGGTGCTGCCGGTGAAGGCAGCGCTGATGAGCGTGATCTCCATCAGCGCCGCCTTCGGAGCCGTGGTGTGGATCTTTCAGGAGGGGCACCTGTCCAACATCCTCGGCTTCACCGCACCGGGCTCGATCGCGGCCCCGGACCCGGTCCTGATGTTCGCGATCATGTTCGGTCTCTCCATGGACTACGAGGTCTTTCTGCTGACCCGGATTCGCGAGTCCTACCTGGTGACCGGCGACAATCGCCGGGCAGTCGCCGAGGGGCTGGCCGCGACCGGCGGCGTGATCACCTCGGCGGCACTGATCATGATCACGGTCTTCGCCGCTTTCGCTATCGGCCACGTTCTCGATATCCAGATCCTGGGGGTCGGGATGGCCATCGCGGTCGCGGTTGACGCGACTCTGGTGCGGGGGATCATGGTGCCAGCTCTGATGCGCCTGCTCGGGGAGCTGAACTGGTGGGCCCCCCAGGGACTCAAGCGGCTGGCTGCAAGACTTGGCTTCCAGGAGATGCCAGCGGTGCCAGGGGAGCTGCTCACGATCGACGACATTGCCCAGCGGCTGGCCCTGCCGCCCGACATGATCCGGCGGCGCCTCGGCCTGGGAGACATTCCGGTGCACTGGGCTGAGGTGGGCGGCAAGTTGGAGATGCTGGTGACCTCGGGGGACGTGGGTGGGGTGCCACGTATCGCGCCCGAGCCGAGCATGCCCAGTCAGCCCGCCGATGGACTCCGCCCGGCCGCGGGCCAGCCCGTGGCAACGGAGTGGGCCGACACCGGCGACGCCGAGTATCCACAAGCCCTCTGGACCCTCCTGGAGATGATCGACACCCCTGAGGCCGACTCCTGGGGGACCGACCCTGGCGGCGAGTTGCCACCTGCCCAGCCAGGGCCCGCCGAGGGGCCGGTGCGGCGATCGGATCTCACCCCCTGGCACGACCAACCTCTTGGGGCAGCGAACCCGAGCGCCGCGCCCAGCCCCTTCCCCACGGAGCCGGATCCTCACCTCAAGTCTCCTTCCGACGGGGAGGTTGCGAAGAGGCAAGGGCAGGAGGTTCCAGTCCGATCGAGTTCGGTCTTCAGTCTCGAACCGGAGCCGCGAACCTTCGCCGTCCCCCCGGCGCCTGCATTCAGCTCCGAGCCCTCGTCCTGTGCGGAGGAGAGCCATTCCGCCTCTGATCCGACCCCGCTGGCGTCCGGGCCAGAGGGAATGGGGCAACCCCCGGCGCTGGTCGCTGCTCAGCCGCGCGGGGCCGGTTCTGTCACCGTCGACGCCAGGCAGCTGGTGGCCGAGCTGTTCGAGAGATGGGAGCGCGCTCTGGAGCAGCGGATCCAGGCCGAGCAACGACTCCGTTTCGAGGTCGAGCTGGAGCAGCGGCTGCGTCAGGTCCGCGATCTGCGCCAGGAACTCGACCAGACCCGCAAGACCCGGTCCGCTCACCTCTTGGAGCGGGAGCGGGAGATGACGGAGTTGCGCAATCGGGTCCGCGAGCTAGAGCAAGCTCCGAAGGGGTTGCGAACAGTTGCTCGTAGGACACGCTATAGTGGGCGGAGATGAACGTGAAGGAGTGGGCGAGGCTACAAGGCATTCATCCGGTGACCGCGTACCGTTGGTTCCGAGCTGGAAAGCTGCCGGTGCCGGCGGGCCGCGAGAT
>JAKAWF010000112.1 GCA_021817025.1 bacterium | reverse complement strand
GGCCAAGGTGGAGGCCGACGAGCGCGCTCGGGAGGTTCTGGTCACCACCATCCAACGTCATGCCGCCGACCAGACCGGGGAGACCTCGGTCTCGGTGGTCCCGTTGCCCAATGACGAGGTCAAGGGGCGGATCATCGGCCGTGAGGGACGCAACATCAGGGCCCTGGAGAGCGCCCTGGGCGTGGACCTGATCATCGACGACACCCCGGAGACCGTGGTCCTCAGCAGCTTCGATCCGGTGCGCCGTGAGGTGGCCCGGGTGAGCTTGACCAAGCTTCTCAGCGACGGGCGCATCCATCCCACCCGCATCGAGGAGGTGGTCGCCAAGTCGCGGGAGGAGGTGGCCGGCCGGATCGTGGAAGAGGGGGAGAAGGCGCTTTTCGAGCTTGGCCTGCAGGGCACGCACCCGGAGCTCATCAAGCTGGTGGGCATCCTGCGCTACCGCTACAGCTACGGCCAGAACGTGCTCGGCCATGTCAAGGAGGTGGCCTACCTATCCGGGATGATCGCGGCTGAGATCGGGGCGGACGAGCGCCTGGCCAAGGAGGCCGGCATGTTCCACGACATCGGGAAGGCCGTGGACCACGAGGTGGAGGGATCGCACGCCATCATCGGAGGCGAGATCCTGAAGCGGTTGGGCCGCCATCCGGATGTCATCGACGCGGTCCAGAGCCATCACTACGACGTCGAGCCCAGCACGGTGCTCTCCTTCATCATCCTCAGCGCCGACGCCATCTCGGCATCCCGCCCGGGCGCCCGGCGGGAGACCCTGGCCAGCTACATCAAGCGGCTCGAGAAGCTGGAGGAGATCGCCAACGACTTCCCGGGAGTGGAACGGTCCTTCGCCATCCAGGCCGGCCGGGAGGTGCGGATCCTGGTGCGTCCGGACCGGATCACCGACGATGCCGCGGTGGTGCTGGCTCGGGATGTGGCCCGGCGGATCGAGGGCGAGATGAGCTACCCCGGCACCATCAAGGTGACCGTGGTCAGGGAGACCCGCTCGGTCGACTACGCCAAGTAGCGGCCGGCCGCTTGGGGGGCCGCTCTGTGGCGAAGCTGTCACGAGCCTGCCGCGATTCGCCCGCGCCCCTTCCTGATCTCCTCCATGGCGGTTAGACTGCGCTGGTCCGCTGGAGGGGACGAACCCGACGCCGGTTGGCGGGGAGCCAGCCTCGACACATGGGGAAGGAGACTGTGGCGTTCCACATAGGACACCGGCAGCGGCGGCATACGGTCTGCACCTGCGGTAGTCCCAAGGGGAGTTGCGATGGGTAGCTCACCTAGGGCTGTCCTTCGGCGGAGAGTTGCCCAGCCTGAGGATGGCAAGGGGTACTCGGCGCCTGAGATGGCGCGGTTGGAGGGCGTGCGAGCCAGACCGGGCCCTGTTGCCGCTCGAGGTCGCCTTGCCGTCCTAGTGGTCGTTGGAGTGGTCACCGGCATGGCTGCCGCAGTGGGCGCCATCTGGGTGCGGCCGCCATTCCAGTGGGGAACCCTCGCACTAGTGGTGGGGATAGTGGTCGTGTTCGAGGCCAGGGGGCCGGTCGTCATCCAGGTCGGTAGGTCGCGAATCAACTTCACCGGCATGGCGTATGCCAGCATCGGGGCCGTCTACCTCTTGGGGGTGTCGGCGGCCGTGGTGTCTCCATTGGCGTCGACCGTGACCACCATCTGGAAGAAGCGGGAATTCTCCATAAAGACCCTTTTCAACGCCGCAATGGGCGTCGTGATGTACGCATCCGCCTATGGCGTTTTCCACGTTCTGGAGCGTGCGTCGAGGGGGAGCGTCTGGCTCCTGGTTCTGGCTGGCGCGGTCGGGGGATGCACCGCCTGGATTGTCAACTACTTCCTGCTGGGCAGCGTGATCGCTGCGGAACAGGGCCTTGAGCGGTTCAGGCTGAGGGCATTCCTGGGTAATATGCTTCCACTTTCGCCTTACTACCTGGGCTACGGATTGACCGGGGTCGGCGTGCTGGCAGCCAGCTTTCACATCGGCGAACTTGCGGCCCTCATCACCTTGGCCGCCCCGGTCGCGATCGTTCAGACCAGTACTAACCGCTGGGTGCGAGAGCAGCAGGCTAGGATTGAAGAGGCACAGTCCGGCTTCAACGCGACTCTGATAAGCCTCTCCAAGGCGATAGATCTGCGCGACAAGGACACCGAGGGCCACTGCCGACGAGTAGTCGACTACTCCCTCCTCATGGGACGAAACCTTAAGTTCACTGATGAGGATCTGGTCCGGCTCACCCACGGTGCCCTGCTCCACGACATCGGCAAGATTGGCGTCTCAGACACCATCCTCCTCAAGCCTGGGCCGCTCACAGATGAGGAGTGGGCCGTGATGCGCACCCATCCCGAGCTCGGCTTCATGATGGTGGTGGACGTGCGTCAGCTGGAGCGCGCGAGGGAGATCATCCTCAACCACCACGAGCGCTTCGACGGGAAGGGGTACCCGCGCGGCCTGAGCGGCGAGGCCATCCCCCTGCCGGCCCGGGTCTTCAGCATCGCTGACTCCTTCGACGCCATGGTGTCGGACCGCCCGTACCGCCAGGGCATGTCACTACAGGAGGCAAGATCCGAGGTCAGGCGCTGCTCGGGCACCCAGTTCGACCCGATCTGCGTCGCCGCCTTCGACCAGATATCAGACGAGGAATTGGAGCAGATAACAAGAGAGAGAGAGCATCCCACCGAGGACCTGCTCTCTCTCTTGCACTGACCGAAACTGAGGCAACTTTGACCTCAGCGAGTATCAGTTCAGCCCCAGCCGACGAATGCCCACGTGCTCATTGCCAAGATCTCTCCCACGACGCATGCTGCTGTTCCGAGCCAAATCCCCTGGCACGAGAACCCTTCGAGACTCAAACTACTAGGGTGAGGATAATTGTAACGCCGGCCTGAACATCAAGTGACGAACCCGTAACATCTGGTGAGGGCCGACCGGACACCCATCGCTGATCTCAGAGAGACCCACTCGATGGCGGCTGTCGAATCTCGTTAGAGTTCGCGACCGCGCGTGGCGGTTTATGGCCCTGCCTGAGGAGGGATACGACTGGATGGCCCGGAAAACTTCCCGCTGGGCGCCCCTTCGCGTTCCCCGCTTCCGGGCGCTCTGGGCGGCCGGACTCCTCTCGTGGTACGGGGACTTCCTGACCCTGCCCGCGCTCCTAATCATCGCCTACAGGCTGGGTGGAGAGGTCGGGGCCGGACTCCTCTTCGTGTTCCAGACGGGGCCATTGCTGGCCCTTCTCCCTATTGGAGGGCAGCAGGGAGACCAGGGGGATCGGAGGCGACGGCTGGTCGCCCTGGACTTGGCGAGGGCTTCCCTGGTTGGCCTCATGGTGGTTTCGGCCCAGAGCCACCTGCTGGCGGTGCTGCTGCTGGCGGTGGCGGGGAGCCGGTCGGCCTCAGCCCTCTACGACCCGGGCAGGCGGCGGCTGGTTCCAGTCCTCCTCCCGCGCGAGCTGGTGGCGGCTGGTGGCAGCCTGCTGTCGGTGGTCTCGGAGTCCTCGATCCTGGTGGCCCCAGCGCTGGGGGCGCTGCTCCTCCTGGTGGTCAGCCCCAGCGTCCTGATCCTCATGGACGGTTGCACGTTCCTGCTGTCGGCCCTTCTCCTGTCCAGGGTCGGCGCTCAACCGTCGGTCTGGACGAGCCGGGCGGCCACAGCCAGGCAGGGCTGGCGCCAGCTCCGGCGAGGCTTCGACCTGCTGCTGCTCGATTCCACGGTCGCGCTCTTCGCCATTCAGGCTGGGTTCGGGGCCATGTTGGCCGGCGTCATCACCGTCTATTTCGTGCCCATCGCCCACCACTCCCTGCACCTCCCCACCAATCAGGTGGGCGTGATGTACGTGATCGTCGGCGCCGCCTCGGTGGCGGGCAGCTTCCTGGCCCTGCGCCGACCTCAGGTCGGCCGGGGAGGGCTGGTGGCCATCGGCTACTTCCATCTTCTGGTGGCGGTGCTGGTGGGCAGCCTGGTGGGCCCGGTGGTGGTGGTGGCGGCCCTGGTGCTCTTCGCGGGGACCGGCGCCCTGCAGGAGGTCTGGGGCTTCAACCGGCTCCAGACCACAACCCCCAGGGATGGCATCGGGCAGGCCTTCGGATCCGCCCTGTGGTTTCAATTCCTGGGTAGGGTGGTGGGGGCGGGGCTGGGAGCCTGGGGCGCGAGCCACCTTCCCCAACAGGACTTCTTCTATCTCGTGGTGGTCGCCGCAGTCGTTGTTTGCGTCGTGGCAACCGTCTCCCGGTCGGCCTTTCGGTATCGGAGCACCGCCAACTGGCCCCCTGGCAACCCGCCGCTGCCCATGGAGCCGTAGAATCCCCATCACACGGTTGGCCTAGTTCAAGTTGACAATTCACCCATCGTCCATCGGCGGGAGCGCCGCCACCCCAGTGGAAGTACTCAAGGTCTCCGCCACCTCGCAGCCGGTGAAGGTGGCGGGAGCGATCGCGGGCGTGGTCAGAACCCAGCATCGAGTGGAGATCCAGGCCATCGGGGCGGGGGCCATCAATCAGGCGGTGAAGGCCATCGCCATCTCCCGCGGCTACGTGATCGCGGGCGGGCTGGACCTCGTCTGCATCCCCTCCTTCATCGACATCTCGATCAACGGGGAGGAGCGCACCGGGATCCGTCTGATGGTGGAGGTGCGTTGACGGCGGTCCATCCCGGGGCTCGCTTCTTGCCGCTGCCGCTGGCGCAGGCCAGGCGGACGCCGATCGTGGTGGCGGGCGAGGGGGCACCTCGGGTCCATATCTGGCAGGTCGGCTGCCAGATGAACACCGCTGATGCCGATTCCCTGGCCGAGAGCTTCGCTGAGATCGGGATGCTGCCAGGAGCGAGCCTGGAGGATGCCGACCTCACGGTGCTGGTGACCTGCGCGGTCCGCCAGCACGCGGAGGACAAGGCCACCGGCAAGCTGGGGGAGCTGGCGGCATGGAAGCGCGACCGGGCTGGCAGGTCCATCGCCCTCACCGGCTGCATGGTGGGGGAGCACGGCAGCAGCCTGCTGCGACGGTTCAGCCATCTCGACTACGTCTTTGACATGCGCGAGCCGGACGGCTTCTTCGCCCGTCTGCGCGACCTATACCAGGGAGCGCTCCAGGGCCCGGTTCCGTTGCCGGCATCAGATCGGCTCTCCACCTACCTGCCGGTGATCCTCGGCTGCAACGAGATGTGCACCTACTGCATCGTCCCGTTCGTGCGGGGCCGGGAGTCCAGCCGTCCGGCTGACGAGATCACCGCTGACGCCCAACGGCTGGTCGATAGGGGAGTGGCGGAGATCACGCTGCTGGGCCAGAACGTCAACTCCTACTGGGACTCCAGCTCAGACACCGACCTGCCCAGCCTGATGGAACGCGTCGACAAGGTGCCCGGGCTGCGGCGCCTGCGGTTCCTGACCTCCCATCCGCGCAATGCCTCCGACCGCCTCCTGGGGGCGATCGCCGACCTCCCCAGCGCCTGCGAGCAGCTCCACCTGCCGGTGCAGTCCGGCAGCGAGAGCTGCTTGCGCAGAATGAAGCGGGAGTACTCCGTCAGCGACTACCTGGACATCCTGGAACGGGCTCGCGCCCGAATTCCAGGCCTCGCCCTGACCACCGACATCATCGTCGGCTTCTGCGGCGAGACCGAGGAGGAGTTCGAAGCCACCTACCGGATGCTGGAGACCGTGGAGTTCGACACCGTGCACATTCAGGCCTACTCGCCGCGCCCCGGCACCGCCGCCTACCGGCGCTTGGACGACGTGCCCAGAGCGGTCAAGAGCGAGCGGCTGCAGCGGGTGCTGGCGCTCCAGCGTGGCATCAGCGAACGCCGCAACGCCGCTTTGATGGGCAGTAGGGTGGAGGTCCTGATCGAGGGCCACGGCGGGGATGGAAGAGCGTATGGGAGGAGCCGCCAGGGCCGTCTGGTGTGGGTCGATGGTGCGGTGGAGGCCGGCTCGATACGGGAGTTCACGGTGGTCGCGACGACCGCCTGGCAGCTAGTCGCCGCCTGATGGCGGGGGTCGTCCCTACCGCCGCGCCCGGGGGAGCGCCGGCCGGCTCCGAGACTCCCGCCCTGCGTCAGTACCAGGCCGCCAAGCGTGACCATCCTGACTGTCTGGTCCTCTTCCGGTTGGGTGACTTCTTCGAGATCTTCGGCGAGGACGCCGTCCGCGCCGCGCCCATCCTGGGCGTGACCCTGACCGGGCGGGAGTTCGGCCGGCGTGGCCGGGTGCCGATGTGCGGCGTTCCCCATCAGAGCGTGGAGGGGTACGCCCGCAAGCTCTTGGAAGCCGGCTTGAGGGTGGCGGTCTGCGACCAGATCGAACCCGCCCGTGCGGGCGTCAAGCTGGTGGCGCGCCGGGTGGTGCGCGTCCTCAGCGCTGGGACGCTGGTGGAGGACTCCCTCCTGGAACCCGGACGGTCTCGGCGCTGCGCCGGTCTGTTTCCGGTGCCAGAGGGTCTGGGAATCGCGGTGATCGACTTCAGCACCGGGGAGTGCTTGCTGTCCACGGCGGGCCTGGGGAGCGGAGGCGCCGCCCTGGCCGACGCGCTGTCGGCGCTGGACGTGGCCGAGGCGGTGCTGCCTGAAGCCTTGGAGAGCCCACTGCCCGCTCTGGGACAGATCGCTGCCGTCCGCCGGCCCCAGGCGCGGTTCGACCTTGCTCGCGGCGAGGCGCTCCTGGATCCGTCCGGGCTGTTGATGCCGGGCCCGGGGCACGATCCGCTGGTGGATGCCGCCGTGCTCGCCCTGGCGGGGGTGGTCGACTACGGCGCGGAGGCCCAGCTGACGGTCACCCCGGCCCTGCTGCGACCGCGGTGGAGGGTGATCGGGGACGTCATGGAGCTGGATGCCACCACCCGGCGCAACCTGGAGCTGGTGGAACCGCTGCTCCCGGGTGGCCAGTCGCTGCTGCGGCTGATCGACCGGACTCAGACCGCCGGCGGGGGACGGCGGTTGCGAAGTTGGTTGCAGGCGCCGCTGACCGACATCGGAAGGCTTGCGGAGCGCCAGCAGGGGGTGCTGGAACTGGTCGACTCCGACGCGACCAGGCTCGCGCTGAGGCTGGGGCTGGCAGGCTGCCGCGACCTCCAGCGACTGCTGGCGCGCTGCGTTCACGGAGTCGCCGGCCCCCGTGACCTGAGCCATCTGGCGGCGACGCTGGCCCAGGTGCCGCGACTGGAAGGCCACCTCGGAGGCGCCCGGAGCCCGGCTCTCCAGGCGATCGCCCGGCAGCTTGCCGAGGTCCCGGCCGACCTGTCCGCCCACTTGAGCGCAGCGCTCGTGGACGAGCCTCCGGTGATGGCCCGTGACGGGGGGTTCATCCGGGCGGGTTTCGACGCCGAACTCGACCGCATCCTGGAGGACAGCTCGGCGGCCCGGCGCTACATCTCCGAGCTGGAGGCCTCAGAGCGGGCCAGGACCGGGATCAAGGGTGTGAAGGTCGGCTACAACCGAGTCTTCGGATACTACATCGAGCTGCGGTCAGCCGGCGGCGAGTCGGTCCCGCCCGAGTACATCCGGCGCCAGACCCTGGTCGGCGCCGAGCGCTACGTGACGGCCGAGCTCAAGGAGCACGAGAGCGTCGTTCTGGCCGGTCGGGACCGGGCGCTCGCGCGCGAACAGGAACTGCTCGGGCGCTTGCTCGGGGACGTCGCCAGCCGGGCCGCCGCGATCGGGGCGGTGGCGGGAGGGCTGGCCGAGCTGGATGCGCTCCAGAGTCTGGCCGAGGTCGGCAGTGAGAAGGGGTGGGTCGCCCCTGAGATCGATGGCTCGCGAGCTCTGGAGTTGCGGGCCAGCCGGCATCCTCTGGTCGAGGATGCCCTCGGTCCTGGCCGGTTCGTCCCCAACGACGTCGCGATGGACGGCGAGAGCGAGCGGATCTGGCTGATCACGGGTCCCAACATGGCGGGCAAGTCCACCTTCCTGCGCCAGGTGGCCCTCGTGTGCCTCCTGGGTCAGGTCGGGTCTCTGGTGCCCTGCCGGCTGGCGCGGTGGGGGCTGGTCGATCGGATCTTCACCAGGGTCGGAGCCCAGGACGACCTGGCGGGCGGCCGCAGCACCTTCATGGTGGAGATGGCGGAAATGGCCCAGATCTTGGCCGGAGCGACCCCCAACAGCCTGCTGGTGCTGGACGAGGTCGGCCGTGGCACCAGCACCTACGACGGGATGAGCATCGCCCAAGCCATCCTCGAGTATCTCCACGACACTCCCGGGGTGGCGGCCCGAGTCCTGTTCTCCACCCACTATCACGAGCTCACCGCCCTCGACCGACTGCCGGCGCTGCGCAACTACCGGGCCGAGGTGGTCGAGGACGGGGCCGGCGCCACCGCGCAGGTGACATTCCTGCACACGATCGTGCCTGGGGGCGCGGATCGCTCCTACGGGCTCAACGTGGCCCAGCTGGCTGGCATGCCGGGCCCGCTGCTGGCCCGGGCAGCTGAGATCCTGTCAGCTCTGGAGGCAGCCAAGCCCGTGGCAGCGGAGGCGACCGGCGGCGAGCAGCTGGCCTTGCCGCTGCCGTCCTTCGATCCTCTGGTAGCGGAGCTGCGCGCCCTGAGCGTCGAGTCGATGACCCCGCTGGAGGCGCTCCAGAAGATTGCCGATTGGCAGCGATCGGCGAGCGGCCACCATGGCTGACGAACTCACCCGGGTGGCCCTCGATCCAGGACGGATCCACCTGCTGGCGCCCCAGGTTGCTGAGGCCATCGCGGCGGGGGAGGTGATCGACCGCCCTGCCGCCGCTGTCAAGGAGCTGGTCGAGAACTCCCTGGACGCTGGCGCGCACCGGGTGGTGGTGGAGATCGAGAGCGGCGGCATCGAACTGATTCGGGTGGGTGACGATGGCCATGGGATGGCTGCGGGGGAGCTGGTGGCTGCCTTCCAGCGGCATGCCACCAGCAAGCTGGCCAGCATCGACGGGCTGGCGTCGCTGCGCACCTTCGGTTTCCGTGGCGAGGCCCTGGCCAGCATCGCCGCGGTGGCCCGGGTGACCGCGATCAGCCGGGCCCAGGGGGCTCACCGGGCCTATGAGGTGAGATTGGCTGCCGGCGAAATGCGGGGACCGGTCGCGACCGCCGCCCCGGATGGCACCGTGGTGGCGGCTCGGGACCTCTTCTTCAACATGCCGGCTCGGCGCGCCTTCCTGCGGTCGGCCCGGACCGAAGCCGCTGCCTGCATCCGGGTGGTGCAGGAAGCGGCTCTGGGGCGGCCAGACCTGGGCTTTGAGCTGCGCTCGGGGGGGAGAACTGTGTTGCGAACCCCGGGCCGGTCATCGCTGGCCGTGGCGGTGCGTTCGGTCTTCGGCGCCGAGGCCGCCCAAGCTCTTCTGGAGATCGCGTCCAGCGATGGGGAGACAGGGATCAGCGGCGCGGTCTGCAGCCCCCACGTGTCGCGCCAGACCCGACAGGCCCTGGTCCTCATGGTGAAGGTGCGACGGGGCCAGC
>JAKAWF010000111.1 GCA_021817025.1 bacterium | reverse complement strand
CTGCGACCCGCGGGTCTTGAGGAAGTAGCCGATGCAGGCGGCGTTCACCAGGAGGTAGATGGCGACCAACAGGATCACGATCCCGGTGCCCACCATGGCGAAGGCCACGAAGGGGTTGAAGTGGAGACCGAGCCCGACCGCCACCCCGACGCTGGCCACAAAGGCGGCCAGGATGCCGTACTGGGGGGTGCGGTGGCTGCGGTGCACGGTGGCGAAGAAGCGCGGAAAGGCGCCGATCCGGCCCATGGCGTAGGCGGTGCGGGTGGAGACCGTGACCCCGGCGTTGGAGTTGGCGATGGTTGAGTTGACGATGGCCAGGAAGACCAGGAGCCAGAAGATCCCGTAGGAAGCCTTGGCGATCCCCTGCCACGACGCCGCCCCCGCGCTGCTGAACAGGGCGAAGTGGGCCGGGCCGAAGACGACGTCGGCGGCGTAGGTGGTGAAGATGTAGATGATGCCCACCCCCAGGGTGGCGCCGAGCACCGCACGGCGGATGGTCTTGCGGGGATCCTTGGCCTCTTCGGCCAGCGGGGCGGCGCCCTCGAATCCTCCGAAGGCCAGGATGGTGAAGACCGAGCCGGCGATGATCCCGCTCAGGCCCCGGAAGTGAACCGGGGTGAACTTGGTGGTGAAGACATCCAGGGTGTTGCCGTGCCCCGCCTTGACCACAAAGAGCACCGCCAGGACCACGAACACCACGATCTCGAAGGTGCCCAGGACGGTGCCCATCCGGGCGGAGGCGCGGATACCGTAGTAGCCCGCAGCAAGCACGATGAGCGCCCCGGCGATGGTGAAAAGCCACCAGAGGTTGAGGGAGAATCCTGTGTCGTAGCTGTTGACGGTGGCGGCCACGGTGTACCCCAGCTGGAGCAGCACCAGAGGTGGGATCAGCCCGGCCACGGCCACGTAGGCCCAGTTGACCAGGAATCCGACCGAGGGGTGGAGCCCACGGGCGGCGTAGGTGCCCATGGACCCCGCCGACGGCAGTTCGCGGGCCAGCTCGCCCACACAGGAGGCGCAGAGCAGGCAGGCGATCAGCGCGATCAGGACCGAAAGCGGCAGCGCCCCGCCCGCGAAGGCGACTCCGGCCGGGATGGACGCTGCGATGGCGGCTCCCGGGGCCATGTCGGTGACGCTCTGGAAAAGAACTTCCCGCAGGCCGACAGCACCGCGTCTGAGGCCCGAACTGCTGGCGCCAAGCTCGGAAGTCACCAATGTCACTAGCGTCCCCTCCCGATGGCTGGTGGGCGAAACCCGACTCCCCACGCATCGGGGGAGTGGTTCCGGGCCGGGATGATAACCCGAGCCGAGGCTGCAGTGTCAGCGTGGCGGACGGGACGGGCGGAGGTGCGGGAGACGGAGGTCCATGAGCCTCCGATTTCGGGTGGCTACGTCCTCCTGAGGCGGGAGGCCTCGGTCCCGATCAGAGACGAGGGCGCCGAGACCCGCCTTGGGCCGAACCCGGAACTCCAGCCGCGGGGGGAGCTGGCAGCTGTCCCTCACACTGCGGAACCTGGTCTAGGCCACCAGCTTCAGCTGCCGACCAGCAGCCGGCCAAAGGCGCCCTCCGCCCTCCCGCCGCGGGCAGGCCGAGCCCATGCCCGAGAGCCACTACCGGGACGGGCGCAGGAACCGTGAGATCGTGGACCTCAGGGAGGCGGGATCCAGCCCGTGGGCCAGATCGTGCTCCAGCCTGCCGCCGTAACGGTGCAGGTCGCGCCGCCCCACTCCCACTCCCAGGACCCGATGGGGGAGATGGGCGAGAGCATGGCTGACCAAGCCGGCTGAGGTGCCGGCCAGGTATGGCTCGACCACCGCCACCGCCGGCTCCGCCAGGGACTCCAGGATGGTCGCCTCGTCCAGCGGCCTGACCGTGATGGCGTACATCACTGTCACGTCGAGGTCGGAGACCGCCTTGAGGACAGGATCGAGCATCGGCCCCACCGCTATCACCGAGCCCTGCGAGCCCTGGCGGAGCACCCGCAGGCGGCCTGCGGACATCGTCACGGCCGTGGCGTTGCTGGCCTCCGACAGGCGCAGGTAGCCGACCCCAGTCGCGGCGGCGAGCCCTGGCAGCAACCCCACCGCCTCGTCGGGGTGGCCGGGTACGTGGACCTCGACGCCGGGAAGCGCATCCAGCAGGGCCACGTCCTCCGGACAGAAGTGGGAGGTGCCGTACTCAGGGAAGTCGTAGGAGGCACCGATGCTGACCAGAACCGCTCCCAGGCCCTGGTGGCAGAGGTCCATCTTCAACTGTTCGAAGGGACGCTCCAGCAGGAAGGGGGCAAAGGTGTGCACCACCGGCCGCAGGCCGACGTGCGCCAGCCCGGCCGCGACCCCGATGAGGGACTGCTCCCGGATCCCGACGTTGACCACCCGCTGGGGATGCCGGGCGCGCGCGGCCTCAAACAGGGCGGTGGAGATGGCGGCCAGCATCACCACCAGGCGGTCGTCGTGGTCGAGCATCCGCCCCAGCTCCTCCGCCACCCGCTGGCGCATCCCGGTCACAGCGCGGGCCCGGTGGCGGCGATCACCAAATTGGGGGTGGTCTCGGAGCGGCGCCGCAGAGCACGCTCGAGCTCACCACGATTGTGGCCGTCCACCCGCTCCACCATCCAACCGGCTGCGGCAAACGGTGCCCCCACCCCAGTGGGCCAGCCCAGGTCGGAGCTGCGGTTGTCGACGACGATCACGGTGAGGGCGGACAGCTCCAGCAGCGTCGCCAGCCAGAGGGCCTCGTGGTTGGATCCCTCCTCAAGCTCCCCGTCGCCCAGCAGGCAGACCACGCGCGGCTCTCGCCTACCTTGGATCCGAAGACCAACTGCGATCCCGACCGCGATCGCCAGACCGTGTCCGAGCGAGCCGCTGGAGATCTCGACCCCCGGGATGAGGAGGCGGTCGGGATGGTGGCCGAGGGGAGATGCGAACGCTGAGAACTCTGGCAGCACGGAGGGCGAGATGAACCCTTTGGCGGCCAGGACAGCGTAGTAGGCGGCCGGGCCGTGGCCCTTGGAGAGGACGAAGCGGTCGCGATCCGGGTCGTCGAGGTTCTCCGGCCGCACCCGCAGCACTCGGTCGTAAAGGACCCAGAGGACGTCGACGGTCGAGGTGGAGGCCGAGGAGTGCTTCTCGTCGCCCGACAGCAGATCCAGCAGGCCGTCGAGATCCTCGTAAGCGGCCGGCCGGACGGCGCCCGGGGCTGGCACCTGCGCGGCGTGGTCGAACTTGCTTGTCATGTGGCCATCTTCATACTTAAAGTTAGATTGATGTCAAGTAGATCTAGGCGTAACATTGGGCCGTGCCCGTCCTGCCTACCCGCGTCTCCATTGGTGAGCTCTCCAGGCGCAGCGGGGTAGCTCCCTCCGCGATCCGCTTCTACGAGTCCCGGGGCCTGCTCACGTCTGAGCGCTCCGAGGGGGGGCAGCGCCGTTTCGCGCGGGCAAACCTGCGCCGACTGGCCTTCATCTCGGCGGCCCAGCAGGTCGGCCTGACCTTGGAGGAGATCCGTGCCGCCCTGACCAGCCTGCCGGAGGGCCGAACTCCCACTCGCCAGGACTGGCAGGCGCTGTCAGCGTCGTGGCGCGCCCGGCTAGATCTCAGGATCGCGGCTCTTGAGCGCCTGCGCGACGACCTCAGCGGCTGCATCGGCTGCGGGTGCCTGTCAATGCGCCGCTGCCGACTCCACAACAGGGGCGACGCGGCCGCGGCGGAGGGCGAGGGCTCCCGGCTGGCGCGAGCCTTCGGGACGCGCGGCCACCTCACCGGCTGAGGGACGCTACGGCACAGTCGAGCCCTGGCCTGAGACGTCAAGCTCGGGTGCCTGGTCACTCACACCACCGTCGACGACCAGTGCCATCCGGATGGAGACGTGGGAACCTACTGCAGCATCGCCTCCAGGGACACCGCCGCCGGAGTCGGCTTCCTTCCCTACCGTTCCTCAGGCGATGCCCATGACGAACGCCCGGTCGAGGCCAAGCTCCCGCGCATGCTTTACTTCCACTTCCGCGGGCTGAGCACCTTCGTCCGCAGAGGCGGCGCCGCGTCCGGCTGCCGCACCATGCTTGCCCAGAGTGTGCTGTCATCCGGCATGCGCTGGGCCGTGCGCGGCACCAGGCCCGCCATCGTCCTGCGGGCCCAGGTGTTAAGTGCCCGCTGGTTGGGAGTAAGTCCGGCAGTGGCTCCCCTGCCAGACCAAAGTCGCCTGGCCGCAGCCCCTACGTCTTCATGGCACGCCCGCCGGTCGGTCGCCAAACCCATGCGCGCCGACAAGGGGTAGGTGGGATTGCCGCCGTGACCGCTCCGACGCATTACATCGAATTCCCTGGCAGCGCGCGAGAAGCCCTGACTTTCTTTGGTGAGGTCTCCGGGGCGGTCGTTGACTTGCACACCTTCGAGGAGTTCAACCGAACTGACGGACCGGCGGATGCCGTCGCGCACGGCTACCTGAAAGACGGGCCGGTGCAGCTGTCTGGCGCTGATGTGGCCGGTGGCGAGCGTCCCGTCCGATGCGAGGGCTTGATGGTGTCCCTGCTCGGCACTGGTTTCCCCGCGACTTTGAAGAAGTGGCTCTCCAAGCTCGCGGAAGGCGGCCAGGTCGTAGATGACCTGCAGATCCGGCCGTGGGTGGATTCCGACGGGCAGGTCATCGACCGGTACGGACCCCACTGGCTCATCTGGCTCCAGGGTTCATTCCGCGGCTGAAGGGGGCCAGTCCTCCACCCAGTCAGCCTTGCCACCCGGCGATCGCGGGCGCCCACCCGGTCCCGACCTTCACCAGGGGGGCATGCCCGCAACTAAACCCGCCTGCTCAGCCGCCCCCTGATGAGATGCCGCGGCTGGGTGTACTGAGCGGTCGCTGCCTTGGCGGTGGGGCCCTGTCAGATCTGGCGGTATAGCTCGTACCTGATGGACCCGGCGGTGAACCCCAGCTTCTGGCCGAGTTGGGAGTACTCTCGATCGGTCACGGTGCGCACCTCGTGCTCCTCGTACCCGTTGAGGTCGACGTAGGCGTGGATGAGGCGGACGGTGCTCATCTTCCCGCTCAGGCCGAAGAGGGCCCTCGGTACGGCATAGCCGTGGTCGCGGGCAAAGGTCGCGTACCGTTCCACTGCCTCCCGGAAGTCTGCCAGGTGCCCTGGCTCGATCTGCCCCTGCACGTGGACCTCTACCGCCATGGCGTTGTCCCCCAACCCTGTCGAGTGCGCCGCCGAGTATCGCACCGCCCAGCACGGGCCGCTATGGGGTGGCGCCGGGCGGAGCGAGTTGCGGAGAGGATGGTCTGCGCAACTCGGTGGTGACGCAAGCGAACTCCGCGACGCCCGTAGACGGGTTCCTCGACTTTCCGGCGCGGTCACCGCATGGCTGGAGCCCGCCTGGCCCGGAGCTGAGACGTCGTCACGAGGAGGTCGGCCGGGGTCTGGGTCCGTGCTGTTGGCGGTTCGCCGGTCCTGCGGCGGTCGATTCAGGCCCGTCCCTCGGAGTGATCCAGCTCCAGCTGTGCCGTGACCGTCGCAAGCCGCCTGTCCCTGGTCCAAAGCCTGGCGTCCGGGGTGAGCCTTGTCGCGGCCAGAAGCTGAGCGTCCACATAGCCGATGCCCGCGCCGTACAAGCCTTCCCGGTCGACCAGCCTGAGCACCTCGTCTTCGTCGGCCACCACCGCCTGTGGGAGACCGCGCAGCAACGAGATGACCTCGTCACGGTGGCGCAGGTCGCCCAGCGCCAGCTCTCCGGTGACCCATGGGTGCGCCAGCACCGCGTTGTCGTTGAGCAGACGAACCAGGGCGGCGTCTCCCGTGCGGAGGTGGTCGATCCAGATCGACGTGTCGACCAGTATCACCGCGACAGGGGCCGACGGCGCGGCACGTCGGCAAGGGCCGGCTGGGTCCCGCCGAGTCGGGCCAGCCGCCGGGCACTCTCCCGCTCGATCAGAGCGGCCAGCGCCTCCCGCACGACGGCCGTCTTCCCGGTCTTGCCGGTGAGGCGCTGCGCTGCGGCGAGGAGGTCATCGTCCAATGCGAGAGTCGTGCGCACGGCCATCCTCCTTTAGGCACCAAGTCTATCATCGAATGATGATGTAGGTGACGCCTGATGGTCCGCCCGGAGCTGCCTGGACCGCTGCCGCCGGCGACAGCGGCAACAGCGACGTGGCGCCCAACTACCGGCACCCGCCCATCGACTCCCCAGGTGAAGGTCACCGGGCGTCAGGGGCCGCCACCGGTGGGGCGCCGGATCCAGCTCCCCACCAGCACCACCGTGGTGCCTCCGCCTGACCCTCCCGCCCACTTGAGGCCGGGACTGTGGCCATCTCTGGGTGTTCTCCGTGGGGAGAGCAGCCGAAGCCGGCGGCCGGGGCGGAGCCATGTGAAGAATGCCGCCAAGGGATGAGGACCATGCCCTCGGGGCCGGGGTGGCGCCAGGCGGGCACCGCCCACGCCACCTGCGCGACTCCGAGGTAGGCGGGGCCGCCGCGACACCGGCGCCGCGGCCGCTTGCCGTGCGCGGCCCGGGGGCGGTCCCCGTGGAGGTGCTGGCCGGACCCCGGGGCTCCTCAGCACCGGCCGTGGGCGAGCTGACCCTCGATCTCGGCCCGTCTAGGGCCCGGCGTGCCTCCCCGCTAGCCGCCAGGCTCCGGGCAGCAACCCCATGGCGAGCGCCGCCTTGAGGGCGTCCCCGAGCAGGAAGGGGGTGACCCCCAGGGAGACCGCTTGAGAGGCGCCGAGGTGGAGGTCCAGGGCCAGCCACGTTGCTCCCAGGAGGTAGATGAGGGCGTTGCCGACCACCATCGCCAGCAACACCCGGAGTGGGCCGCGGTCGAAGCCGCGAGCCGCCAGCGCGCCCACCACCGCGGCGGCCACGATGAAGCCCAAGAGGTAACCGAAGGAGGCGCTGCCGACCACCGCCCAGCCGCCAGCCCCACCGGCGAACCATGGAAGGCCGACGAGCCCGATCCCCAAGTAGGCCACCATCCCCAGGGTGGCGCGGGGCGCCCCCAGCGCCATGCCCCCGAGGAGCACGGCCAGGGTCTGGCCGGTGATCGGCACCGGGGTGAAGGGGAGGCGTATCGATATCTGGGCGGATAGCCCGGTCACGGCGGCGAAGCCCAGGACGAGAAGGACGTCTCGGACCAAGGTCCCGGGGATGAGGTCCGCCAGGACCAGCTCCCGCCTGCGGAGTACGGCGTCGGTCAGCACCTGAGCCAACCTAACCGGACAGCCAGGGCGGCGTCAACCGCCGGGCTCGAGCCCGGCGGCCGGACAGGTGCCCAGAACGTCATCTGTGGCTCCCGCGACGTGCGCGGCCGCGGTCTGGAATGAGCGGCGCGAGTGGGACAGCTCCGACGCCTCTCGCTTCGTGTCCACGGTCGCCGGTCAGAACGCGCTCTCGGTTCTCGACCCGGCGCGCCAGCCCTACTTGGTCACGGCGGGCGGCACCACCCTCTAAAACGTCGCCGCCCAGCCCGTCAGCGCGAAGGTCGGGAACGCCGGGCCGATCCGGGCGGCGGCGGAGCCATCTCGATGATCTGGGCAATGCCCGGCTGGCAGCACTCCTCCCCTGGTACCTCACGAGGTCTTTCCGGGCAGCCCCGGCTGCCCCAGGGCCCACCCGGGGGAAGGCCAGACCGGACGCATCTCGGCGGTTCTTAGACAACAAGGGCGGCTCCGGCGCCCTGCTCCTCCCCTGCCGCACCGCGCCGGACGCCTCGCGGCCGGCAGATGCGTTCAGAGGGGCGGGGAGGATCTACAGCAGCGAGCTGGCTCCGGCCTCGACTCCCACCGGGTGGCTCACGATCAAAGGCACCTCGTGCACGACACCGATGGGGGCCAACTCCCTGGCCCGGTCAACGCCTCCAAGACCAGGGCACCCCGCGCCCTGGCCCGCATCGGCGGCACCAGGGCCGGGGGTGGTGGCCCCAACGCCATCGGCTCCGCCAGCCGCCTGATCGAAGTCCTCGGGCACCCCATCCAGATCCCCGTACGGCGTAGTGCTTGGCCATGCGGCCGCCCCTCCGCGGCCAGGTGGCCTACCCTGAGGAGATGGACCCGGGGGCTGCAGTTCACAGCCGGCTGCAGAGGTACCTGGATCTCCTGTATTCCGCCAACCGGTCTTTGAACCTGACCCGCGTCCCCAGGGACGAGGCCGGGGAGCGCCACGTTGACGAGTCGCTCTCGCTCCTCGACCTCGCTCCCTGGGAGGACGGGGCCGAGGCGCTGGACCTCGGGAGTGGAGGGGGGCTGCCAGGGATCCCCTTGGCGCTGGCCAGGCCCGCGGTGCGCTTTCGGCTCCTGGAGCGCACCCAGAAGAAGGCGCGCTTTTTGACAGCGGTGGCGGCCCAGCTGGAGCTCGCCAACGTCGAGGTGGTGGCCCAGGACTCCCGGGAGTACCGCTCCTCAGTGGACTTTCGCGCTCCCAACTACCTCGTCTCACGGGCGGCCCTTCCGCTGGCCCGCCTGGTCCCGGAGGTGGGGCGCATCCTGGCGCCCACGGGCACGGCGCTGCTCCTGATCTCCCCCGGGGCCGCGGGGAAGGAGATCGAGCAGCTCTCCCGCAGGGAGGGGTTCACGGGGTTCGCGGTGCTCCGCCCGGGCCGGGCCACGGTCCTCAGGCTGCGGAGAGGCGGCGTCCCTCTTTCCACGAGGCCAGGCAGGCCAGCTGGGGGGCCCACCCGAACGCCCCCTCGTGGTCCGCTGCCCAGAGGCTGAGATCGGCCCGCATCCCCAAACTGAGCGCGCCCCGATCCCCAAGGCGGAGCGAGCGGGCCCCTCCCAGGGTGGCGGCCGTGAGCGCCTCATCCACCGAGAGGCCCAGCTGGCTCACGGCCAGGTAGATCACCGGGATCATGGAGTCGGCGCCGGAGGTGCCGGGATTGTGGTCGCTCCCCAGCGCCAGGGTCGCCCCCGCGCGGAGCAGCTCCCGGGCCGGGGGGAGGGCGCGCATCGAGAGGGCGGTCATCGGACAGATGGTGGCGGCCACCCCGGCCCGGGACAGCAGATCCGCCTCCCGCTTCCCGATCCGGAGCAGGTGGTCGGCGGAGTCCGCCCCCAGCCGGGCCGCCAGCCGAGATCCCCCGGTCAGGGCCAGCTCGTCTGCATGGATCCGCATCCGCAGCCCGGCCCGACCGGCGGCCTCCAGGATCAGCTGCGCCTCCGGCACGGTGAAGGCTCCCTGATCGCAGAAGACGTCGCAGGAGCGGGCCCCCAGCGCCAGCGCCCGCGGGCAGCTGTCCGCCACCTCTTGCACGTAGCCGGCTCGGTCGGACCTGCGCTCCGGGGGCAGCTCGTGGGCCGCCAGGTAGGTGACGGAGAGGTCGGGGATCCCCTCCTCGGAGCGCAGGCCGGCCAGCAGGGAGACGGCCAGGAGCTCGTCCTCCACCTTCAGGTGGTAGCCGGTCTTGACCTCAGCCGTGGTGGTGCCGGAGAGCCTCCAGCCCTGAAGCCTTTTCAGGGTTGCCTCG